>NZ_JBMERP010000012.1:0-66613 GCF_049310925.1 Virgibacillus sp. DJP39
TGAAATGAATCTAGTACGCATTGTGTGCTATCTCATGGTATAATAAAGAACTTAGGGTAATTACGGTTTTTGCTCAGGAAATTGAACGGATGCTTAGAAAACGTGTCTTATCGCCATGCATTAATGGCAAAAGCCTCCGCCTAGCGATATAATATGGAGGTGTAAGAGAATGAATAAACGATGGACAATCAGTAAAATTAAAGAATTTGTTGAGAAAAATTCAAAAAGTAAATTGCTAACAACAGAATATCACGGTTTTTCTCAAAATTTACTGTTTAAATGTGAGTGTGGTAACAATTTTGAAAAAACATTTACGAAATTTAAAAATAAAAACCAACGTAAATGTGACTCGTGTCAACCGCCAAAAGAGTCAAGATAAACGTATAGAAAATAAACAAAGCACCGATTTCTATTAATAGAAATTGGTGCTTTTGTAAGAGCAATTTGATTGATTTAATGTGTAAATAGTACATTAAACCTGCCTTTGTTAGAATGTGAAGTCTACCTGTTTCTTTTCAGTTGCTTCATATTCCTTCATATACTTAATTCTTCGTTGTGCTGATGTTTGACTGACTTGTTCATCTGCATGATAGGAAGATCTGACGAGTGGACCGGATTCACAATGCTGGAATCCTTTTTTTAGTGCTATCTCCTTTAGCTCAGCAAATTCATCTGGATGGTAGTATTTTTCAACCTTTAAATGTTTTTTAGTAGGCTGCAGATATTGTCCAATGGTCATTATATCTACATTATGTGCCAAAAGGTCATCCATTGCTTCCATAATTTCCTCTTTCGTTTCACCTAGCCCAACCATGATACTGGATTTTGTAGGTGTCTTAGGTGCAATTTCTTTGACCCGTTTTAGTAACTCCAGGGAACGGTCATACATAGCACGAGCACGTACTTTTTTTGTCAATCTTCGTACTGTTTCAATATTGTGGTTAAAGATATCAGGTTCACTGTCCATCAATGTATGCAGGCTCTCGTAATCACCCTTCATATCAGACGGCAGGATTTCAATTGTACCACCGGGATTTGCTTTACGTATTGCGCGGACAGTTTGCGCAAAAACTGCTGCACCGCCGTCCTTCAAGTCATCTCGGGCTACAGCGGTTACTACAGTGTGCTTTAGACCCATGATTCCCACTGTTTCTGCCACACGTTCAGCTTCGCCCCAGTCAAGTTCATTCGGTAAGCCTGTTTTCACAGCGCAGAAGCGACAGCCTCTTGTACACGTGTCCCCTAGAATCATAAAGGTAGCTGTTTTTCTCTCACTCCAGCATTCGTGGATATTTGGACAGCGCGCCTCCTCACATACGGTATTTAATTTTTTCTCACGCATTAATTTTTTTAGACCAGTGTAGGATTTGTTGGTATTAATTTTCGTTTTAAGCCATTCTGGTTTACGTATGTATTCTTCTTGTTTTGCCACCCGTCACACACTCCTTTGATGATATAAATTCCATTCTTCTACAGAATATTTAGTCCTGGCCAAATCGTGAACTTTTTCCCATTGACTCTCTGTAAGCTTAAGCGGAACAAAGTCCATGTTAAGTCCAGTCTTAAACCCTTTAAGAAATGCTTCCTTTAGGTCCTCGTATGTATGGTTCTTCATGGTGACTTCGTTAATTGTAATTGCTTTCTTAGAAAAAGCATTACGCTTCATTGCTCGAATGTTCTCGTTTGGGAAAATAAATAAATCAAATAACATACTTTTATCAATACTCATTGGAATAGATCCATGCTGCAGAAGAACACCTTGCTTCCGTGTTTGCGCATTTCCTGAAATCTTTTTGCCGTCAACGACCATTTCATAGAAGGCAGGCTTTTCAAAGCAGACATCCGTTCGTTCTGTACTTTTCTTAGGTGTAGCATAATCTGCATGGATTCCTAATTGCTTATACCCTTCTAAGATTCCTTTTGACAAAACATAATAAGCCGCTTGGATGGATGTCGGAATATAGTCCCTGTCTTCTGAAACGACAATACTATAGGTCAACTCATCATCATGCAGCACAGCACTGCCACCAGTCAGGCGACGTACAAATTCACAACCATGACGTTTCACATTGGAAAAATCAATTGAACGTTCAGTATTTTGAAAATGCCCCACAGAAAGACTAGGTTTCGACCAACCGTAAAATCGCAAAGTAGGCGGAATTTCCCCCACACTATGCCAATCAAGCAACAACTCATCCAACGCCATATTAACCGACGCACTACTATAACCCGTATCAATAAAAGCCCAAGTTTCAGAATGACTCAAACAAACACCCCCTCTTGGTGCCAGGCACTTTTACTAGTAACCGGTAAAAGTGCCTGGCACCTCTAATTATTTTACCCAAATAAAAAAACTGCATTCCTTTTGTTATTGGAGTGCAGTCTGTTCGGTTCTGTGTATATACTTGGGTTAAAAATATACACAGTACAGTCAACGACACTTCCTCACGCTAGTATTACCTTAGTTCGAGTATAAGGGTCAGAACACTATTGTTCTTCTCAGCTGTAAATTGCTCCCCTAGTGTTAATATTTAATTTCTACGTCTATCTTAATAAAGCGAAGAGCGAAAGTAAAGGCAATTTAAAAAACTAGCTGTATTTTCCTAGGAGTGTGCGATATACTTAGTGAAATTATCTAGGAGGTAGTACTCATGATTACTTATCCATTTTTAACAAAGGGAAGTACAGTTGGAGTTACTGCGCCGTCATCCGGGCTAGAACCTGAGTTGCATGACATGTTAAAAAAAGCTTGCAAGCGTAGTGAAGAAAAAGACTACCCAGTAGTGTGCGGAGAGACGGTTTGGACACAGGTTAGGGGAAAGTCAGCATCAGCTGAAGTAAGAGCAAAGGAATTTAATCGTATGATGAAAGATAAAACGATTGATTTTATAGTTCCCCCTTGGGGAGGAGAACTGCTTATTGAAATAATTGATAAACTAGAATATAATTCCTTTCAAAAAAAGTGGATACTCGGGTATTCTGACACGAGTGTCTTACTGCTTGCAACGACATTAAAAACAGGCATGGCAACTGCTCATGGTACTAATTTCGTTGATTTACGCGGAGAGTATTCAGATGAAACAACAGCCAAGTGGGAGAAGGTTTTATCAACAAAACAAGGGGATTCCATTAAGCAGTATTCATCTAAAAAGTTCCAAAGAAAATCGGATCATGATAATCCCTCGCCAGAAGTCTTTCATTTAACAGAGCAAACGAAATGGAAGCCGCTTTCAGGTGAATATGCTTTTATAAAAGGTAGATTGTTAGGTGGGTGCATAGATGTAATTAGACATTTGATTGGTACTCCTTATGGAGATATACAACAGTTCCAAGAGGAAACAATCAGTAATGAGCCAATTCTATGGTACTTTGAAAACTGTGAGCTGAATACAACAGATTTAAGAAGGACACTATTTCAAATGAAACTAGCAGGGTGGTTTAAAAATTGCTCTGGTATTATGTTTGGGAGAAGCAGCGCGAATGACCCGGTTGAAAATTATGATGTACTGGATGTTTATAGGGATGTGGAGAACGAACTGAATGTCCCAATAGTTTATGACATCGACTGTGGGCATGTTCCACCACAAGTCACGCTTATTAATGGGGCCTATGCTGAGATTGAAGTGAAGGCAGGCAAAGGACAAATCGAACAATGGTTTAAGTGACATTGTAATCTGCTGATTAAGTGAATGCTAACGTTTGTTCTACGTTAAATGCCACATGTGTCAAATGGAAATTATCTATCAAATTATTATGAGGTGAGACATGATTACAATTAAAAGATTATCGGAATGTCCATTAGAGGATGTATTAAAAGCCTGGAACCTGGGGTTTGAAGGTTATTTTGTTGATTTATCAATGACGTTGGAACGGTTTGTCAGTCGTATGGTGACAGAAGGGTTTTCACCAGAATTGTCGATTGTAGCATTTGATGGCAGCAAACCAGTTGGAATTATTAAAACTGGTATAAGAATCATCAATGGAAAAAAAGTAGGATGGAATGGCGGGACAGGTGTAGCCAAAGATTACCGTAATCAAGGTGTGGGCAAACATATGATGGACCATCTGCTATCAATCTATGAAGAGCAAAATGTGGAGATAGCAACTCTGGAAGCTATTAAGGAAAATGAACATGCCATTAAGTTGTATAAAAATATGGGATATGTCATAAAAGATGAAGTAGCTAACTTTTCATTAAATGGTCCACAAACTATTGAGTCCGAAGTAACTACTAAAAAATATTCTATTAAAAAAACAATCCCACAGGAAACAGGGCAATTGCCTTTTTATAAAGCTGATTATACATGGCAAACACACTGGAAGAGTATGAGTAATGGGGAAGCAGTAATTGTCTTTGGTGAAAATGCTGAACCGGTAGGATATGCATACTATCGTCGTGTTTTTGATGACGATTTTAATCATCAGGCAACGGTTTTATACCAATGCGAAGCAGATCCAAATCATAATGATGCGTATGAGATTACGAAGTTGTTAATAGGTTATGTTTTTGATGATCTATCCGCAGACATTAAACGTGTTGTGGTGAATATGCCTAAAAAGGGAAGTCAATTAACATATGGCGTATTGTTAGAACACTCTTTTTCAGTAGATGTAGAACAAGTTTGCATGGAAAAAGAAATGAATCGGTTTTTTAAATAAAAATCCAATACTGTTTTCATTAGAATCGATATCAGTATAATTCGCCATTAAAGCTTGGCGGTAAGCTGAGTTTTCTAAAAAAATCGAGCGCTCTGTGTCCAAAATCGAGCGCAGATCCAATAAAAGCGAGCACCAACTTGAATTATCGAGCACCGACTCAAGAAATCGAGCACCAACAATTTGGTGCTCGATTGTGACTGATCAGTGCTCGATATTCAAAATCAGTGCTCGATTTCCGCATGTCAGTGCTCGAAAAAGTCCGCTGCGCCACCCACCCCCAAACAACGCAAAATAAACCAAAAAAGCATCTGCCCACCAATATGGTAAACAGATGCAATTTCTTTCTATAAACTGCTTTTAATTAACTCTTTAATTTCGTCCCGTTTACCTTCATGAAACAAATCGACAATCTTACTACCCACAATAACACCGTCACAATTTCCGCCTAGTTCCTTTGCCTGATCTGAATTGGACACGCCGAATCCTGCCAATACGGGAACGTTAGCAATTTCTTTTAAACCTTGTAAAAAGCCTTTAACATTCGCGCTATGTGTAGCCTTTGCGCCAGTTGTTCCAGTGACGGATACAGCGTAGAGGAAGCCTTCTGATCGTTTTGCGATTTCGGCTAGACGTGATTCACCACTAGTTAATGCAGCAAGCCTTACAAAAGCAATGGAGTTTTCCTGTAAGCTTCCAGCTATCAATGACTCCTCTTCAAGCGGCAGATCGGGAATGATTATGCCATCTACCCCAGACGCAGCGCAATCAGTAGTAAATTTTTCAACTCCATACGTATAAATGGGATTAAAATATGTCATTAAAATAATAGGTATATTCCTGTTTTCTTTACTATTTTTCAAGGTTTCAAGCACACCGAACAAGGTTGTTCCTTTGGCAAGTGCCCGCAGTCCTGCACCCTGTATTGTAGGGCCATCTGCAACAGGATCGGAAAAGGGAATTCCCAATTCAACTGCGCTCGCACCACAGGATTGGAGGAATTCAATTCGCTCATCCAAATTCTCTAAACCACCATCTCCGGCCATAATATAAGGGATGAAAAGTTTTTCATTCTTCTCAAGTTTTTTCTGAAAGGCTTGATTAATCCGTGATTTACCCATTGTCATTTCCCTCCAATGCTGCTTTTACTTGTTCAACGTCTTTATCCCCACGACCGGATAGGCAAATAACCAGTGTCTGATCCTTGGTCATTTCTTTTGCATGTTTCAAGGCAAATGCGATGGCATGTGCGCTTTCAAGTGCTGGGATAATACCTTCTTTTTTGGATAACAATTGAAATGCCTCTAATGCTTCTTCATCTGTAATCGATGTGTATGTCACACGAGATGTCTCGTGCATGTGACTGTGCTCTGGGCCGACTCCAGGATAATCAAGGCCTGCCGAGATAGAATGAGCTTCCTGAATTTGTCCATGTTCATCCTGCAGTAAATGTGATATCGTTCCATGCAATACGCCTACGTTTCCGGCTGTCAGTGTGGCAGCGTGTTTATTGGTTTCTACACCTGATCCACCGGCTTCAACGCCATATAGTGCTACATCTGTATCCTCGATAAATGGATAAAACATTCCCATTGCGTTACTGCCTCCACCAACGCAAGCAATCACAGCATCTGGTAATTTATTTGTTTTTGCTAACATTTGTTGCTTCGTTTCATTTCCAATTACTGCCTGGAAGTCACGAACAATTTTCGGAAATGGGTGCGGGCCTACTACAGACCCAATGATATAGTGCGTATCTTCAACATTGCTTGCCCAATAGCGCAAAGCCTCATTTACTGCATCTTTAAGCGTGCCACTTCCTTGTGAAACACTTTCAACTCGAGCACCTAGCAGTTCCATTCGAAAGACATTTAACTTTTGTCTGCGAATATCTTCTTCTCCCATGAACACGACACACTCTAATCCAAGAAGTGCACAAACCGTAGCCGTCGCAACTCCGTGTTGTCCAGCACCAGTTTCAGCGACGACTTTTTTCTTGCCCATCCGCAGTGTCAGCAGAGCTTGACCAACAGTATTGTTAATTTTATGTGCACCAGTATGGTTAAGGTCCTCACGCTTTAAATATATTTCAGGACCACCAAGCATTTTGGTTAATCTTTCAGCATGGTACAGAGGAGTCTCGCGACCTACATAGTCTTTCAGATAATAATTTACTTCCTCTACAAAACTAGGATCCTGCATAGCATCTTCAAAAGCTGTTTCTAATTCTAGTAAAGCAGGCATTAATAGTTCTGGAACAAATCTTCCTCCAAAATTACCGTAACGGCCAGTTTTATCAGGCATTGAATAGGTTGTCATGTTACTCATCCTTTCGCTTGTAAAATAAATTCTTTGATCTTGCTTAAGTCCTTGTTACCGTTTGTTTCTATACCACTTGAAACGTCAACACCGACTGGATTTGCTAAGTTTATAGCTTGTTGAACATTTTTAGGGGTCAGTCCTCCAGCTAAAATCAGTTTATCGCTATCTAGATTCAGTTCCTTTAATATTGTCCAGTCAAATGCAGTGCCATTTCCGCCACGGTTTGCACCATATGGACTATCAATTAAATAATAATCACATGGATAAACCTTTATTTTGGAAAAGTTTTCCACAGTTGCTGGAAATGCTTTGATTACTGGATAGGGTAGTTGCTCAGCAAATTCAGCTGGTTCATCTCCGTGAAGCTGAATATAATCAAGCCCTACTTTTTCTGCAATAGATGTTATTGTTTCCATCGTTTCATTTACAAAAACCCCGACCTTTTTAACGGACAATGGAACGATGGAGGCGATATCGGTCGCTTGTTCAGGTGTCAGAAATCGTTTGCTTGGTGCAAATACAAAGCCGATAAAATCTGCTCCAGCCGTGACTGCCGCTTCAGCTGCTTCCCTACTCATAATTCCGCATGTTTTAACGAGCACTGAAATTCACGTCCTTAGCCTTAAGTGGTATTTGCAGGTCGAAAAATGTTGCGGCCAAATCATCCGATCTCATCAGTGTTTCACCAACTAGAATTCCTTTTGCTCCAGCCTGTGCGGTACGTTCCACGTCTATTCGGGATTTGATGCCACTTTCACTAATCAGGGTGGTAGCTTGATCCTTAACCATTGAAGCAAGTCTTTCCGTAACATTCAAATCAACTTCAAATGTTTTTAGGTTCCGGTTGTTGATTCCAATTAAAGTTGCACCTAATTCAATTGCCACTTCCATTTCAGCTTCATTATGCACTTCACAAAGCACCTCTAAATCTTCTTCCTTTGCATAGTTGTAAAGCTCCCTCAGCTTGTTTTCAGACAGTGCTGCAACAATCAGTAATATAATGTTAGCGCCAGCCTGTTTTGCCTGTTTGATTTGAACGTTGTCGATCATAAAATCCTTGCAGAGCAGTGGAAGGTCAACAGCACCTCGGACTGCTCGTAAATCGTCCATAGATCCATTGAAAAATGTTTTATCGGTTAGAACTGAGATGACGCTAGCACCTAAGCTTTCATACTCTTTGGCCTGTTTGACTGGGTCAACTGCCATGTCAATCGCTCCCTTTGATGGGGAGGAACGCTTGATTTCTGCTATAATCTGCATGTAATTCCTGCTAGAGAAAATCGGCTTTACTTCTTTGAAAAAATCATTGGAACCGTTAAATTCAGCCAATTTAAGCTGTTCAACTTCTATTTCCTTTTGGGCAATTATTTTATCTAATATGGTCACCTTATATCACCTCGCTGGGAATTTGTTTGCTGTATTCCACTAATCGCCGCAGTTTTTCAAGAGCAGCACCTGAATCAATGCTTTCTTTAGCTAATTCAACACCTTTTTCAATTGTAGATGCTTTTCCATTTGCAAAAAGTCCGAGTCCAGCATTTAGTAGTACTGTATCTCGGTAAGGACCCTGCTTTCCTTGTAGGACATTTTGTAAAATAACAGCATTGTCTTTTGCGTCACCGCCACGGATTTTATCATTTTCGTAAACAGGCAAACCCAGTTCTTCTGGATGGAGTGTAAAGGAAGTAGACTGGCCGTTCTCCAGTAGTACCAGGTGGTTTTCACCTGCGAGTGATGCTTCATCCATGTACCCCGCGCCATTCACCACTAATGCTCGACGACGTCCAAGTTTTTGCAATGTCACTGCCATCATCCCTAACATGTCACGACGGTAAATTCCTAGGAGCTGCGAGTCAAGATCAACCGGATTTGTTAGCGGGCCAATCAGATTAAAAATCGTTGGTAAACCCAACTCTATTCGAACCTTCATAAAACGTTTTAAATTTGGATGTACATGGGGTGCAAACAAAAACGAGATCCCATTTTCCCGTAAGATTTCCTCCGTCTGCTTAGGTTGTAAGGATAGAGAGATTCCCAAATGTTCCAACACATCGGCACTCCCTGTTTTACTGGAGATACTCCGATTTCCGTGTTTTGCGATTGTAACACCGGCACCTGCAATGACGAACGCAGCAGTCGTACTAATGTTAAAACTATGTGACTGATCGCCACCAGTTCCGCAGTTATCCATTACATAGGGAATGGATGTAGGAACTGACTGTGACTCCGCACGAATTACTTCAACAATTCCAGTGATTTCATCAGCAGTTTCTCCTTTTGACCGTAAAGCAGTTAAAAGTGAAGCAATCTCTGTATCTGTAATATCCGTTTTAAAGCAATGCTCAATTGCTAGTTTCATTTCATCCACTGTAAGATTTTGTTGATTCAACAATTTTTCAAGCTGTCGTTTCATAGTAATGCTCCTCTCTTAATCCCAGTTTCTTGTAAAAAGTTTTGAATTACTTGTTTGCCTGATAGTGTGCCAATTGATTCAGGATGAAACTGTACCCCGTATACGGGATAATCATAGTGTTTAACCCCCATAATTTCGTTGTCATCCAAGGATGTTGCAACGACTTCTAATTCATCGGAAAGAGTCACCCTGTCAACAACCAGAGAATGGTACCGCATTACTTCTAATGGCTGTGTTAAATAACTAAACAATCCAAGCCCGTTATGGGTAATCATTGATGTTTTACCATGTTTGATAACTTTAGCCTGATTGATTTCACTGCCTAAAGCAGCTGCAATAATCTGGTGACCTAAACAAATACCAAGAATGGGTATACGTTTATAAAATTCCTTCACAATATTGATACAATTTCCCGCTGTTTCCGGTGTTCCAGGACCAGGTGAGATAACAATAGCTTCAGGGTTTAGTTCAGCAATTTCGATGCTCGTAATCTCGTCATTTCGAACTACCGTAACATCGGCATTTTCACTTGAAAAATAGTGGTAGACATTATAGGTAAAGGAATCATAGTTATCAATTAGTAGAATCATGGTTATTTACCTCCATTAGTGATTTAGCTTTGTAAAGCGTTTCATTGTACTCATTTTCCGGAATAGAGTCATAGACAATCCCAGCACCAGCCTGTAGGTATGCAGTGTTTTCTTTAATTACGAGTGAACGGATAGCCAATGCCATGTTGATATCATGATTAAAGTTGATATAACCAATACCACCCGCATAGACACCGCGTTTACTTTCTTCTAAATCATTAATGATCTGCATGGCACGGATCTTTGGTGCGCCTGAAACTGTTCCAGCAGGTAAACATGCAATAAGAGCATCAATGCTTGAGTAGTTATCCCTAAGCTTGCCGTGGACCTCAGATACGATGTGCATGACGTGCTGATACTTCTCTACTTCCATAAAAGTAGGAATCGTGATGGTGTCTATTTCGGAAACACGACCAATATCATTTCTGCTTAAATCAACAAGCATCCGGTGTTCAGCAATTTCCTTCGCATCAGCAAGCAGATCTTTTACTAGTGTTGCATCTTCTTCATCTGTCTTTCCGCGAGGTCGTGTTCCTGCAATAGGATTAGTTACAATTCGTTTGCCGGTCGTTTGGACGAGGCTTTCTGGTGATGCACCTAAAACCTGATAGCTTTCAAAATCAATATAAAACATATATGGAGAGGGGTTAGCTTTCCTTAATTTTCGATAAAAAGAAAATGGATCTCCGTTAATCGTTGCTTTCATCCGTTGTGATAGTACAATCTGAAAAGCATCACCTTGCTGAATATGCTGTTTTGCAACCTTTACGTTTTCCATAAACTGTTCTTTGTCCATTTCAGGTTGAAAGGTCATATTCTTTTCATCATAGGTAGGGATGGTTACCGTTGATGTTAAGGCTCTTTTCATCGTTTCTATTCGTTCATCCAATACATTTTCTGATTGTTCATCAGGATTCATCGCAATCAAGTAAGCAGCTTCATTTCGGTGATCAAAAGCAATAACATTTTTGTATAACATGAGGTGTACCTCAGGCATGTCAATCGTGTCTTCTAAGTCAGCTCCAATCTGTTCATAAGAACGAATGACATCGTAGCCAATGTATCCGATTGCCCCCCCGGCAAAAGGAAGTGGAAGGTCAATTTCCATTTTAGGCAACTGTTTCTGTAAAACAGATAAGACAGGTGAATCTATTTTTTCTTCGGTTCCTTTGTTATGATTTAGAACAGTAGTAACATTATCCTCACCAATAAGCTCTAAATAAGGATCTGCACCAATAAATGAAAATTTCCCTTTTTTCTCATGTGGAAAAGAACTTTCTAACAGGAACTTTTTCTTTCCTTCTAGATTGGTATAAATTCCGATGGGTGTTAACATGTCAGCATTTTGTTTAACAAGTTTATATGGAAGTGTAGTTTGATTTTTAGTTTGCATAACCGATTCTCCTTTGTAGTTCGTAAATTTTGTTGCTTTTTAACCGTCGCAGCTGATACAAACTGTGAAGTTACTAACCGCTGCGGAAATACACTACGCTTTCCGCGGGAGGCTGGTGAGCCTCCTCGTGCTACGCACTGTGGGGTCTCACCTATGCCTTTCCTCCCGCAGGAGTCTTCGTGTATTTCCTTCACTGGCGTAGTACTTAACAAACGGTCATTCATCTAATCTGACTCTCCGTAGCGGAAATCAATCTAGCGGTATGTCGCAGTTTGCAGACTTTGTGTAAAAACAACAATTTTTTATAAACAGCTTAAAAAATAAAAAAAGTCCTCTACAAACACAGATGAAAATGTGTTTGTAGAGGACGATTATCGCGGTGCCACCTCAGTTGAAAGGAATACAGAATCCCTTCATCTCATTTCGGGTACAAAATTTGCGCCAAGCATCATGTTAAACCCTATCCGTATAACGGCGGAGCACCGTGTTTCCCTACTCATTTTCAAGAAACATCTCATAAGGCCATTCAACATACATTCACGTGCCGGAATCACACCATCACCGGCTCTCTGTAACGCTTCAGCAAATGTTTACTATTCTTACTCATCAATTTGTTATATATAATTATTAGAATACAAAAAGGCCCCCATCCAGAAAAGGACGAGGACCCCGTGGTACCACCTTTGTTAGCTGATTTACTCAACTCACTTTGCTATCAAGTTAAAACTTAATAGTTGTCTTTTTTATCGATAAGACGTTCGCCAAATCCTACTGCATACGATGTATGGTTCAGTTTGGAAGTTCAAAAGGCCATTCATCAAGCGTTCCACACTGGTTCGCAGCCCCACCAGCTCTCTAAAGAGGAAACATCCTGATTACTATTCTTCATCATCACTTTGCACGATTTAATTATTGAAACTAATATTAAAGAAAGTTGGAGCAAATGTCAAGTGGTTTTTTTAATAATAATAATTCTTCTGTTAAATAGAGCTCGTTTTGTGGTATTTTAATAGTAAGGTTATTGGAGAAGAGAGGGCGTTTATGATGAAAAAAACTAAAGTGGGTATTATTTTTGGTGGCAAATCTGCGGAACATGAAGTGTCCTTGCAATCAGCCAAAAATATTGTAGATGCAATTGACAAAACAAAATATGAGGTCGTTTTGGTTGGGATCGATAAACAAGGAAAGTGGCATATTAATGACCAAACATCATACTTAATAAATGAAGAAAACCCTAAATTAATTCAATTAAATAAATCAAATGAAAACATAGCTATTGTACCTGGTGAAACGAGCCATCAGCTAATACACGCATCAAAGGAAATGAGCATAGATCAACTAGATGTTGTTTTCCCAATTGTTCATGGAACCTTGGGCGAAGATGGTAGTATGCAAGGAATGCTTCGGATAGCGAATTTGCCATTTGTTGGTACCAGTGTTCTTGGTTCGGCTGTGTGTATGGATAAAGATATTGCAAAGCGCTTACTGAAAGAAGCAGGGATTAATGTTGCCAAAGGGTTCGCGTTCACTCGGGCTAAGAAAAACAACATAAACTTCGACGAGGTAAAGGAGCAAATAGATGTTCCAATGTTTATTAAACCTGCAAATCAAGGTTCCTCGGTTGGGGTAAGTAAAGTTTCGACGAAGGAAGAATTTGATGAAGCAATCCGAGTTGCATTCCAATACGATCATAAGGTTATTGTCGAGGAAAGTGTTGTCGGCCGCGAAGTAGAGTGCGCTGTCCTTGGAAATGTAGATCCACAAGCCTCAATACCGGGTGAAATATTACCGCAAACGGAATTTTACTCATATGAATCAAAGTATATTGATGAAAGTGGTGCAAAGCTGGCTATTCCAGCAGATCTTCCTGATGCGATGGTAGAAAAGATCCAAGCAGCTGCGATTGATGTGTTTCAAACCCTAGAATGCGAAGGGTTAGCGCGGGTAGACTTCTTTTTGAAGGAAAACGGAGAGATCTATGTTAATGAAGTAAACACTTTGCCGGGATTCACTAGAATTAGTATGTACCCTAAACTATGGGAAATCAGTGGGGTATCATACCCTGAGCTAATTAACCGGTTGATTGAGTTGGCAATCGAACGTCATGAGCTTGATGGAATGTTAAAAAGTGCAGTTTGGGATGAAGCATAGCAGATGAGTTTATGTTAAAAAAGTTCTCGCTAAATTTGTTGATACAGCGGGCGCGATGATGGGTATTATTGGATTACGGCCAATTCCCAGAGCATGAAAGATGATAAATAAATGTAAAAGACACCAGCAGAATTGCAGGCTGGTGTCTTTTAATTAGGGTGTTTTCTAAAAGATTGTTGTTTTTGTCGTAAAATCTATAGACTGCGACGTAAATGCCATATTTTGTTTTTACCACTCTTTATTAGATTAGATTAGTGTTGATCCAGCGCTGCGGAAAAACACTCGCTTTCCGTGGGGAACGCTTCAGCCTCCTCGGAGCAAAAACCGCTCACTGCGGGGTCTTCAGACTGTTCCTTTCCCACCGGAGTCTCGCATTTTTCCGCAGCTTAGATAGCTTTCTTCTCAAGGGTGAAGGAGTCCCAGTCAAACATAGGGGTCATGCGCACTTTTCTTAGTGAAGGCAGAATACGAAGACTCCTACGGGAACAGCGCGAGTCCGAAGACCCCGGAAGAAGCGTTCTTTGCTTCTGAGGCCGTGCCCGTGGAAAGCGAAGTATTCTGCCAGAACGCGGCGTCAAAAGAATTTTCACACGTCGCAGTTTTTATCAACTACGAAGTTCAAAAAGCAACAAAACTTACGAAAAGAGTCTTTAATTATCCTTTAAAAGTCGAAAATTTATCTGCGACTGATTTTCTTGGTTTTGCAATTGGCGCCTCATCAAAATATCCTAAATGTATAAAACCAACAATTTTTTCGTTCTCTGATACGTCCAATATGTTTTTCACGTTCTCGTCATAAATGTGTGGATTGGTTTTCCATACAACACCAAGCTGTTGTTCCCAAGCAAGCAATTGGAAGTTATGAATCATCGAAGCGGTGGCGCCAAAGTTTTCATCGTATTGTTTTTGGTTGTCAGGTACATCCATGACAACAATTAAAAACGCATTAGGTTCGTTAAGGTAAGCTTCACGATTTTCCTGCTTTTCCTCTGGATAAGTAGAAGCTACCTTTTTTGCGAACGTTTCTTTTTGATCGGATCCAATAAAAATAAACCGCCATGGCTGACGCATCCCGTGTGTAGGTGCCCATACAGCACTATCAAGCAGTTCTAAAACTGTCTCCTGTTCTACTGTTCTATCTGTATATCCGTTTTTAACTGAACGGCGTTCCCGGATAAGTTTTGCGAGATTAGTAAGTTGTTTTGCATGTTCCATGTTTATATCCCCCTAAAACATTTATATGACAATTTAATTGATAACAGTTATCAATTAAATTGTAACGAACTATGCCTGACATTGCAATGTAAAAATGTTAAAAAAAAATTTAAAAAACACTTGCCATGTGAATTAATTCACGTGATAATAGAAAAAGTTATATGAATGCATTACATGTAGGTTAGGTTTGTGAAATTTATCACAATGGGGAGGGAGATAAATGAAAGCGTTTTTAAAACGTAAGGGAGTTACATTATCGTGGAAAGAGTACGTCGTTACAGCATTAAGCTATATGGCATTAGGATTATTTTCATCTTTAATAATTGGCTTAATCATCAAAACGACGGGAGAACAGCTGGGGCAGTTTGCCTGGTTTCCTAATGATATTGAAACAGCGCTTAAAAGTATGGGTGCCTATGCAATGGAAACAAAAATCATGGGTGGTGCAATTGGAGTAGCTATTGCCTACGGGTTAAAAGCACCACCATTGGTCCTGCTTTCCGCATTATTTGCCGGAGCTTTTGGGGCAGAATTAGGTGGCCCGGTAGGGAGTTATGTTGCAGCTTTGTTTGCAACTGAGTTTGGTAAACTGGTATATAAAGAGACGCGAGTAGATATAATTGTTACTCCATTTGTTACGATTCTCGCAGGGTTTTTAACAGGGACATTTATTGGTCCGCCAATTAATACATTCATGACTTGGTTTGGTGAAGTAATCAATTGGTCGACAGCTCAACAACCATTTATTATGGGAATCCTTGTAGCAGTGCTGATGGGTTGGGCATTAACTGCTCCGATTTCAAGTCTTGCAATCGCCATGATGCTTTCACTTGATGGGCTTGCAGCAGGTGCAGCAACAATTGGATGTGCAGCTCAAATGATTGGATTTGCCGTGATCAGTTATCGAGATAATGGTTTGGGTGGATTTTTTGCCCAGGGTATTGGGACCTCTATGTTACAGGTTGCTAATATATTAAAAAAACCACTGCTCATTATTCCACCTACAGTAGCAGCTATTGTTATAGCGCCTTTTGCCACGGTCTGGCTGGAGATGGAAAATAATTCACTTGGAGCAGGTATGGGTACCAGTGGTTTAGTTGGACAAATAATGACGTTTGAAACGATGGGCTTCACATGGGATATTTTTGGAGCTGTGTTAATCCTTCATATAATTGCGCCGGCTGTTATCAGCTTATTGGTAGCAGCTTACTTTCGGAAAAAAGGATGGATTAAGCCTGGCGATATGAAAATTTCATACGAATAAAAAGGAAGGCCCTGTGATTCAGGGCCTTCCTTTACTGTCTTGTGAAAACATACGTGCTTTTCAAAATTTCTTCCGTGTTTCCCGTAGATTATTATTTATTCACATTTGCCCATTTATATTCATAAGTTGCTCCAAATGGATTCACATGGGCACCTTCTACTTTCGGCGAAACCAATTGTGCTCTGGAACTTTGGAATATAGGTGCAATAGCTGCATCTTCAAATAAAATTTTCTCAGCTTCTAAGAAGTTTTTGTACCGTGCTACATTGTCCTGGGCTAGTGATGTAGCCGTTTCTTTCACTAATTTATCATATTTAGGATTTGAATAGCCCATTGCGTTATTTCCGCTATCTGTTGTCCATAGATTCATAAACGTAAATGGATCAAGGAAGTCAGGGCCCCATCTGGAAACTTGCATTTCATAATCCATTTTTGTGTCTAAATCAAGACGTTGTTCTTTCGGTACTTGCTTTAAATTAACCTTTAATCCTGGCAGGTTTCTAGAAAGTTGGTTTGAAATATATTGAACCATTGTCTTGGTGGTTTCATCATCACCTGTTAATAACTCAAGTTCCAAATTTTCTTTTCCAAGTTCTTTTAACCCTTTTTTCCAGTATTTCAAAGCTTCTTTTTTATCGTAAGTCACAAGGTCTCCACTAACTTCCCGGAAATCTTTTCCTGTCTCAGGCATTGGAGTAAAGTTAGCTGGTACGAGACCATTTGCAACCAATGATCCATTGTTAAGAATTTCGTCAACTAAAGCTTGCTTGTTAAAAGCTTTGCTAATAGCTTTTCGTATATTTTCATTTGCAAGAGCTTTGTTAGATTCCTGATTAAACTTTATGAAGTAAACAAATGTATCAGGTGTAACAACATAGTCTTCATGTGACTTATATTTATCAACAAGGTCGGCAGTTAAATCCACACGGTCTACCTGACCTGAAGTGTAAAGACTTACTGCTGTTTGCGGATCTTTAATAACTTCAAATGTTATCTTGTCCATTTGGACGGTATCAGCATCCCAGTAATCTTTGTTTTTAACAAGATCCCAAGAACTGCTTGTACTCTTCCAATTATCAATTGTATATGGTCCATTTGCCAATAATGTATCAGAGCTTGTTGCAAAGTTCTCTCCTTGTTTTTCAACAAATTCCTGGTTTAGTGGTAGAAATGTGCCAAAAGTAGTTAGTGATTCAAAATATGGTGTTGGATTTTCCAGTTCTACTACAAACGTGTGGTCATCTTTTGCAGAAACCCCAAGTTTTTCAGCTGGAACTTCCCCTGTGCTTACTGCAGTTGCATTTTTAATTACACTATTCATCATGT
Source organism: Virgibacillus sp. DJP39 (assembly GCF_049310925.1). Classification (NCBI taxonomy): domain Bacteria; kingdom Bacillati; phylum Bacillota; class Bacilli; order Caryophanales; family Bacillaceae; genus Virgibacillus; species Virgibacillus sp. DJP39. The sequence continues at coordinate 17,331 of NZ_JBMERP010000012.1, forward strand.
ATGGACCGTATTCTGATCCTGTATCCGGGTTAACTGCACGTCTCCACGAGTAAACAAAATCATGAGCAGTTACCGGGTCGCCATTTTCCCAAACTGCGTCTTCACGCAAATTAAAGGTCCAAGTAAGTCCATCTTCACTTACTTTGTGATCAGTTGCAATTCCAGCAACAGGTTTTGCATTTTCGTCTAATCTGTAAAGACCTTCCGTTGTTGCGGCTAAATAGATAAACGATGATTCGTCTGTTGCGAGTGAAGGATCCATGGATGGTATTGTTACAGGATTTGTAAAGTTAAGTACCTTCTGTCCCTCTGTTGATGATGTATCAGATGATTCTTCAGTCTCCTTAGTTTCTTCACTATCTCCGCTACAAGCTACTAATAAACTAAGTAATAGACCGAATGCTAGCATTAAAAGCCAATTCTTTTGCTGCATTTAATAGACCTCCCGTAAATTTAATTTTCTGACAAACAACTCTAAGAAGTTATGAGAAGTTTAGAAGTTATTAGTATAACTGTTCATTGGTAATATTGTAAAGAATTTTTAATTTCCGATAATTAAACTAGTTTAGTAAAGGTTTTTACAATTAACTAGATTTCTGGAACCTTTTTCATGATGTTTTTGAAAGTTTAAAAGATTATTTGACAAAACAAATTAGCATAAGTATGATAAAAGAAATTAAGAAGAAGGGGGCATTATCCGCCAATGAAGTAAAAACACGTTTATCCAATTATGTTTGAATAATATCAAACAAGAGTTTCGGTTGCATGAAACGAATGGGATACGTGTGAACTTTTTTGGGGATAGCCTTTTCAGTCGGAAATAAATTTTCTGAACGTACGTCTATCCATAACGCGATCACCCATTCACAGGCAGCCACCTGTGTTTTTTTATGGGATTTTTTAAAATATATTCTAGCTCAAGTGGATAGCTTCTGAATTTTTAAGCGGTAAATGCTACTTTTGATAGCTTTGGAGGAATGTGTATGTTTATTTTTAAGGCAAAAGGATTGCGCAAAGATTGGAATGGGCAGACTCTGTTTGGAAATGTTGATATCGAATTAAAAAAAGGCGAACACATCGCTTTATTTGGAAGAAATGGTGTTGGCAAAACAACCCTGTTAAATGGCTTAATGGGTAAATTTTCATTCGATACTGGGCATATCCAGCGCTTCATTCAAGTTGAAAAATGGGGGTTACTTGAACAGGATCCACTCATTAATGCGGAAACAACTACTTTTGAATTTGTTCAATCAGGTGCAAAGACGCGGATGCAATTAAAACAGAAACTTGAGCTCCTGCAAGAACAAGTGAGTAATGAGAGTTCCAAACTATTGGATGAATACAATGCTGTTTATGCTGAATTTCTAGAAGTCGATGGCTTTAATTTAGAATCAGAAGCTGAAAAATGTTTACATGAAGTAAACCTTGATGATCGAACCTGGCAAACAGCTTTTGACCAATTAAGTGGAGGTGAAAAGACACGGGCGCAGCTAGCACAAATTTTGATGCAACAGCCTGAATGTATCGTAATGGATGAGCCGACAAATCACCTGGATCAACAGACGGTCGAATGGCTGGAGCAGTGGATGAAGTCATATTCAGGCTCTATTTTATATGTATCTCACGACAGGTATTTTATAGACAAAACGGCTCATGCATTGTATGAGCTGACGGGCAATTCATCGGAACGTTTTGTAGGTGGGTATAGTGCCTATCAAAAACAGAAAGATTTAGAACGGAAAACTCAAGAATCACTTTACCAGAAACAGAAACAGAAGCGTGCTGCACTCGAGCAAACGATTCGAAATTACCAGCAGTGGTTTCAACAAGCGCACACGGCCGCAGGACAAGATGACTTTGCTCGTGCGAAAGCAAAGAAAAATGTCTCGCGCTTCAAGGCGAAGGAAAAAGAATTGGAGCGGCTGGAAAAAGAACAAACTGATCGCCCAAGAGACAACAAATCGTTGAATTTGAAACTTGAAAGCAGTGAATTCACTGCAAAGCGACTGGTTAATTTGGAAAAGTTCTCTTTTGCTTATCAGGCTGGAGATCCTTTGTTTGCCAATAAAACAATCTCCATCTACCGTGGGGATAAGCTTGCCATAATTGGTGAAAATGGTTCAGGTAAAACTACATTATTAAAGTTAATAACAGGAAATCTTATCCCTGATGAAGGAAAGATCAGATTAAATCCACAAACAAAGATTGGATATTTTGCCCAGGAACTTGATAATCTGGATAACGATAAAACCTTACTTGACAGCATGCTGAAGTTACCTGACATGACGCAAACCGAAGCGCGAACCATATTGGGTTGCTTTCTTTTTTCTCAAGATGATGTTTTCAAAAAAATCAAAGACTTAAGTATGGGAGAAAAGTGCCGTGTTGCTTTTTTAAACCTTTATTATAGTAGTGCAAACCTATTAGTACTCGATGAACCGACAAATTTTTTAGATGTAGCGACCAAGGAGGTTATTGAAGAAGTTCTTCAAGGTTATCCCGGGGCGCTAATTGTGGTTTCACATGATCGATTTTTTGTACAAAAGGTTGCGAATCGGATCATTCAACTGGGGAAGAAGCAATGGGTTGATTATCAAGGTTCATACGAAAACTTTATTGAAGACACTACAAAGGAAAGATATGAGAGTGATACCGAAATCCAAGAGTTGAAAATGCGGTTAACACAGTTGATGGTTATGGAAGATGTCGAAAACGAGTCAGACCAAATTAAAATACTTGATGAGATAAGAGCTCTAAAAAAGCAATTAACTGAATTAACAAGATAAACTGTTATAAAATAGCCAACATTCGCATAGGTTTTTCAGGGTCCAAATAGTGTATGATGGAAGTAGATTATTTGGCTAAATGGAGGGAAATCCATGACTCTTTACATGTTTCTTGTACTTATTCATATATTTTCTGCGATATTAGGGATGGGACCGGGATTCGTTATGATTTATATCGTAAAGCATGCCACCAATATGAGCGAGCTACGACATGCTTACTTCATACGAAATCGCCTGCATATATTTGTAATGGTGGGTGGAACATTGCTTCTTGTAACCGGAATATTGCTGGGAGTGTTAAATCCTGCGTTGTTTAAAGCAGGGTGGTACGTGTTAAGTTTAATTTTGTTTTTAATAGCGTTAGCCTTTGGACCAACTGTTTTATCACCAAGGTCTAAGCCAGTTAAAGATTTTTTGGAAAACTATAAAGGAAAAGAAATACCAGAACAATATTATGTATTATCAAATAAACTATTTTTCTTTGAACGGATTGAAAACGCAATTTTTTTAATAGTAATTGTGTTAATGATTACTAAACCATTTTAAAACGAGTAACCACCAAAGGGTTGCTCGTTTTTGATTGTCGCGCACAAACTTCGGGGAATCGCGCATCAAATTGAAATTTCGAGCACCAAATAAAATTATCGAGCACCAAACACATAAAATCGCGCACCGAATAGTCAGTGCGCGATTTTACTTGGTCAGTGCTCTATTTTTATACAATAGTGCTCGATTTCGGCAATATGTTGCTCGAATTTTAATCTCCAAACTCTAATGAAGAGCTATTAAGTAGCTTGTTTAGTAAGATCCTTTTTTAATACTCCAACAAGTAAAGCAGTAACGATCATACCAATAATTATTGCCAGGATGTACAGAACAATTTTAATAACTCCTCCATCAACAAGTCCAATTACAAATATTCCGCCATGTGGTGCACGTAATGCAATATCAAACAACATAGTTAATGCACCAGTTACTGCAGCGCCTGCCATAGTTGATGGAATAACACGAGCAGGGTCGGCCGCTGCGAATGGGATTACGCCTTCTGTGATAAAGCATGCACCCAATGCATAGGCTGTTTTTCCAGCTTCACGCTCTGTTTTTGTAAAACGATTTTTAAATAAGGTTGTTGCCAGTGCCATTCCAAGTGGTGGTACCATACCAGCTGCCATGACAGTTGCAATGACAGTATAATTTCCAGTAGCGAGGGTGGCAAGACCAAATGTATAGGCTGCTTTATTAACAGGTCCCCCCATATCAAATGCCATCATAGCACCTAAAATAAGTCCAAGTAAAATTGCGTTTGTACCACTCATACTTTCTAGAAATGACGATAGACCTGTATAGATCATAGTTAGTGGTGGATTGATCAACATCATGATGATTCCGGTAATAGCTATACTGAAAACAGGGAAAAATAATACTGGCTTTAAACCTTCAAGTGAATCTGGTAAACCAGCAAATGCTTTTTTAACAAGTAATGTTACATAACCTGCTAAGAAACCTGCGATAAGGCCACCAAGGAAACCTGAACCCATACCAGCGCCCTCAGCTTCTGTGACGGTAATTGCAATTAAGCCACCAATCATACCTGGAGCAAAGCCTGGTCGATCGGCAATACTAGATGCAATAAAACCAGCCAACACTGGAACCATTAAGAAGAATGCTTTTCCACCACCTATTGTACTCAGCATCGCAGCAAATTCATTGTCTGATTCAATTCCCCAGAAGAAGGATATTGCAATTAATATACCACCACCGACTACAAATGGAAGCATGTTTGATACACCATTCATTAAGTGCTTGTAAAAGCCACTGCGGCCACCTGATTCCTCAGATGATCCTTCCTTTTTTTCAGCGTTATAGATCGGAGCATCTTTTTTAACAGCGCGATTTAATAAATCTGTTGTCTCGTGAATTGCTTTTCCAACACCAGTTTCAATAACAGGCTTTCCAGCAAAACGGGCCATTTCAACCTTTGTATCAGCTGCGACGACAATAACATCTGCATCAGCAATCTCTTCATCAGTTAAACGATTTTTAACTCCACTTGAACCATTTGTCTCTACTTTAATTGAGATACCCATTTCTTTTGCTGTTTCTCTAAGCTTCTCAGCAGCCATGTACGTATGAGCAATTCCTGTTGGGCAAGCTGTTACAGCGAGAATTTTAGAATTTTTTGATTCAGGTGTTGCCTCTGCCTTTTCTGGCTCATCTACTTCAATTTCTTTTGCGTTAACAGCGTCCAATATTTCTTCCTTTGAAGAGGCTTTATATATTTTGTCTCGAAACTTCTCATCCATTAAGAATGTGGATAAACGTGACAATGCTTCTAAGTGTGCATTGTTCGCTCCTTCACTTGCAGCAATCATAAAAAATAAATGTGCAGGCTGTCCATCAAGTGATTCAAAATCAATTCCGGAATCCGAACGGCCAAATGCAATTGCAGGAACCTTAACGGCTGCTGACTTTGCGTGAGGAATTGCAATACTTTCGCCTATTCCAGTGGTGCTTTGTTCCTCACGGTTGAAAATATCATTAATAAAAGCTTGCTTGTCGTTAAGCTTCCCAGCAGCATTAAGCTGATTAGCCAACTCGTTCAACGCGTCTTTTTTTGATTGTGCCTGTAAATCTAGAATAATGGTATCCTGACTTAGTAATTCTGTGATTTTCACTTAGGTCACATCCTCTTCTTTAAATGTATTTATACTAACTTTTGAAACCAATGCTTCAACATCCTTTTTCTCACATAAATCAGTCCTGAATGCCGTTGCGCTACCACTTGCAATTCCATAACGAAATGCTTTGGCAACATCGTTATCCTGGACATATGACGCGATGAATCCTGATACGAGAGAATCACCGGCGCCAACGGTATTAACAACCTGACCTCTTGGTGCTTCTGCAACTAAAGTTTGCTGTTTATTTACCAAAATTGCTCCATTTCCACCCATTGATACGATTACATGTGTGATACCTTGTTCCACGAGTTTTTTTGCAAAGAAGACAGCCTCTTTGTTTGTGTTTATTTTTGTATCAAATAAATCACCTAATTCATGCTGATTTGGTTTGATCAAGAATGGCTTGGTATCTATCATTTGTTTCAATGCGCCACCAGAAGTATCTAATACAAAGTTAATTCCTCTTTTATGACAACGGCTTGCCAGCGCTCTATAAAATGCGTCTGGAATAGTGTTTGGTAAGCTGCCTGCTAAAACAAACCAATCGCCAGTTTCAAGTGATTCCAATTTTGCCAGCAATTCCTTACGCTGTTCATGTGTGGTATTTGGTCCTGGCCCGTTTAGTTCTGATTCATTTGAGGCTTTTATTTTTACATTGATACGGGTGGGTTCTTTTGTTTCGATAAAACTTGTTTGAACACCTTCATCACTTAAAAAACTTTGGATATAGTTACCAGTGAATCCACCAGCAAAACCAAGGGCAACACTATCCACATGTAGACGATTTAACACGCGGGAAACGTTGATTCCTTTCCCGCCTGGAAAGTAGTAAACTTCTTCCGTACGATTTAACTTGCCAGTGTAAAACTCAGGTAAATAGACAGTGTAGTCAATAGAAGGTGTAATGGTACAGGTATAGATCATGTATTCACCACCTTTACAATTGTTTTTTTTGAAAGTATATCGTAATCCTGATTAGGTAATGTGTCAGTAAGTAATATTGCACGTTGTATGTCACAAACCTTTGAAAAACTCACCTTATTAAGTTTAGTATGATCAGCTAAAACGTAGGTTTCTTTTGCGAGTGAACAAGCCGTTTGTTTGATGCTTGCTTCCTCGGGGTCAGGTGTAGTATACCCAAAATCATTGTGAAACCCGTTAACCCCTAAAAAGCATCTGTCAAATCGATAATTTTCTAGTGTTTGAATGGCCTGTCGTCCAATTAGAGCACTTGTTTTTTGCTTTACGTAGCCACCTGTTAAATATGTTGTTATCCCAAGCTCTATTAGGAGGTCTAAATGTGTTAGTCCATTTGTTACAACTACAACTTCTTTATTTTCCAGATAAGGAATTAGTTGCATTGTAGTGGTACCAGCATCAAGAAAGATACAATCACCATTTTGAATAGTATCTGCTGCGAGTTTTGCAATTAACTTCTTTTCCTGAAGGTTTCTGGTGGATTTTTCTGCAATGCTATATTCTTGTAACTTTTTCTCTGTTAAAGTTGCGCCACCATGTATTCTTTGTAGCTTGTTGTTATTTTCCAAGTCCGTAAGATCACGGCGAATAGTTGAGTCTGATGCAGATGTTGCTTCGTAAATGTCCTGGTTAGTTACTGTTTGTTTTTCTTCCAGGAGCCTTAGTATAATTGCCTGCCGCTCATTCGTAAGCATGTGTTATCACCCTTAATTTAACTTAATAAAATAAGTATAAAGGAAGCGGTTACAAAAATCAATCAAAAACATTCAATTTCAATCAAAAACATTCTCGTGTGGAAATTAGATGTTTGTTTACGTGTTATTTGGGCAACTATATATTGCAATAGAAAAAGTGCAGTGCTATTGTAATAAACAATATCTTTTTTCGGAAATATAATAGAGGACTACTATCCAAGAGGGGAGGAAGATTACATGAGAAATGTTAATCTGGAGGAAATATTTATACATCCAATCACACAAAAATATCTGAAACGATCAGGATTAGCACATGCTATTAGGGTCGCGGAGTATGCTTGTTCATTTGCAACGAAGCACCAGGTTGATCCCGATTTAGCAACAAAAGCTGCATTGCTTCACGATGTGGGTCATTATACGTGGTACCGAGATGGTGAATGGGACTACGAGCTATATCGCGAGAATGATATCCATGCGATCAAAGGAGCAAGTAGAGCGCATAAGCTACTGATTCGGATCGGTGAAGACCGACATGCTGCCAAGGAAATAGCAGTAGCAATTTTACTTCATACAGACTCTTATCTCCCAGAAGGACACTTGAATTTAAAGCCTTTGCAACATGTTGTATCACTTGCAGATGAAGCAGATGAAGAGTCGGGTGGTAAGCACCACTATCGCACTATTCATGATAACGAAGCTATTGAACGAATTCGTAATCTGGACAGAAAGGTTGATCAGTTGAGAAGTAGTAAGCAGGTCGATAGGGCATGATACTGGGAATTTATATAGATAATCTGGATCGGGTAAGCTCATTTAATTATAAATGGAGCTTATTTTTGTGGAGATTAAAGGATTTTTTTTACGTTATAACGCAGCTGAAGCCTTTCTTTTCTTAAGACAAAAGTCCGTGTCTGAAAACCCCGCAGGATGAGCGTGAATCGGTCGTTACCCGGAGAAATCGCCCGTCGTGGAGCGTGAATCGGCCGTTATCCGGAGATACCGCCCGTCGTGGAGCGTGAATCGGCCGTTATCCGGAGAAATCGCCCGTCGTGGAGCGTGAATCGGCCGTTATCCGGAGATATCGCCCGTTACCCGGAGAAATCGCCCGTCGCGGAGAGGAAATCGGCCGTTACCCGGAAATATCGCCCGTCGTGGAGCGTGAATCGGCCGTTATCCGGAAATAACGCCCGTTGCTGCCTTTTAATTGACCGTCGCAGTTCATAGATTTTATGTAAAAAACAACAATCTTTTATAAAACAGCATAAAAAAAGAGCGCTACCTTTTAACAGGTTAGCGCGATGTTCTGTATTGTGGAGTCGTTCACCAACTAAAGGTGTAACTTCTTTGTATCAGACTAATTTGATCTCTATACTGCACCTAGATATTCTTCTAATGTAATACCTTTAGCATGAATAACTGTAGCAACTTTGCTCCCAACATAACGTAGATGCCATGGTTCATATTGATATTTCGTTATATGTTCTTTCCCTTTTGGATAACGAATAATAAATCCATACTCATGTGCGTGTGCTTTTAGCCAATTACCCTCTTCAGTATTGGCAAAGTCCGTAGTTAAGCTGTACTTAACAGCGGGACTTGTAACATCCATTGTCAAACCAGTTTGGTGTTCGCTTTCACCAGGCCTTGCACTATAGTTATTGGCCGCTTCTTCTCCATCCCGAGCTACATAGGAAGCAAAAATTGCATCCTGTCGTTCATAGGAACGGTATCCGGATTGGGCAAATAAATCAAGTCCTGCTTTGTCAGAAGCCTTAAACAATTCCTCAAGGGCAAGTGCAGCTTCCTTCCGCATGTAACGCTTTGGCAAATCTTTTTCAAATGGAAAACGCACATTTGGAGCTATTAAATCCTCGGGAACGTAATTCACTGGTAATGCATGACTTTTATTAACTAGAACTAAAATATCAGAAGGTTTATCGACTTTCACCGTTTCTTTTGGATTAGAAATAGGAACACTGCCTTTCCCAGGTTTAATAGTAAACTCTCCACTTATCGCCTTGGCTAGCCAATCTTTTGTAGGTTGATTGTACTCACCTGAGACGAGAAGCTTAGGTTGTTGTGATTGAAAATCTTTTAATGCTGCTGTTAATTTTTTATCAAATTTGCCTGTAACTTCTATATTATAGCCAAGCTCATTTAACGCAGTTTGGAGTTTTTTAACATTCTCGCCATTCGTACCATTTTTTAAGATAGGTTCTGGTAACACAAGTGTATTTTCGGTCATATGTTGTTTTTGTTTTATTGAAGTATCAATTTCGTTTAAATGGTTAGTGTCCCGCGCTTCTGTGCATGATGTCATTATGATTGTAGGTAAAATCAGCAAAATAAGCGGTAGTAATAATTTCTTCATTTACTGTAACGCTCCCTTGAATTATTAACGCATTTATTAGTATAACATGTGTACAGGGATCACTTCACGGTATTTTTTCAAGTGCGATTGATTGCTAGATAGCAAAGTCTCTTATAAAATTGCTTTACAATCAATGCTATACGAAAGGATGATTAGATGAAATCTCTATTTAAAGAAGGGTCGGATAAAAGCAAACCCACACTCTTATTACTGCATGGAACTGGAGGGACAGAACAGGATTTATTGCCGTTGGCTGAAATGGTTGACCCAACAGCATCAGTTTTGAGTGTACAAGGTAACGTAAGTGAAAATGGAATATCACGTTTCTTCCGTCGATTGGAAGAAGGTGTCTTTGATGAGGAAGATCTAATTTTTCGAACCAATGAATTAAATGAGTTTGTTGATCAGGCGGCAAAAGAACATAATTTTGATCGAAACAATGTTGTCGCAATTGGTTATTCTAATGGTGCTAATATTGCTGCAAGCATGTTATTTCATATTGAAAATTCGCTGAAAGGTGCAGTGCTGCATCATCCAATGGTACCAAGGAGAGGAATTGAACTTCCGGATTTGAAGGATCATCCTGTTCTTATTGCTGCAGGTAAAAATGACCCGCTTTGCAAGCCAGAAGAGTCAAAAGAGCTAAAAGAGCTGTTAGAGAAAGCTAATGCTAAAGTTGATTTGCACTGGGAGATGAATGGTCATCAGTTATCACGTTCAGAGGTTGAGAAAGCTGCAGAGTGGTATCAAGGAAACTTTGGGTAAACCTGGGAAGTAGGGGTTTTAATGAAAATACTAATACTAGGAGCTTCTGGGAGAGTTGGCCAAAGGATTGTTAAACATACTTTGGCTGGCCGCCACGATGTACTTGCATTCGTACGTACGCCAGAAAAGCTCACAGAATCAGCAGACAATTTAACGGTTTTTAAAGGAAATGTATTAAATAAAACGGATGTTACGACCGCAATGGAGGATGTAGATCTTGTGGTTAGTGCGTTAAACACCGATAAAACTAATACATTGTCCAAAAGTATGCCCATACTTATAGAATCAATGAAAAAAAACCAACTAACACGTATTATCACAATTGGGACAGCTGGAATTTTGAACAGCAGGACCGAGCAAGATTTATTTCGTTTTCAATCAAATGAATCGAAACGAAGAAAAACCACTGCAGCACAGGATCACTTGGCGGCATTTCGTTACCTTGAAAATTCGAATTTGGATTGGACCATTGTTTGTCCGACATTCTTACCTGATGGTGATGCGGTAGAGGGATATCGCGTTGAAAAGGATTTTCTTCCTAAAGATGGGAACAAAATTTCGGTGGGTGATACTGCTCAATTTGCCTACTCGATGATTTATAATAACGAATTTCTAAAAACACGCGTTGGAATCGCTTATTAATTGTTAAACACATCTCTCAATTACGTTTCATATCCTTAGTAAGAGGAGAGGGGATATGACATTGGGAAAAGATGGTAGTGTTGAATTATCGGGAGGCAACCGACCTAGTTTTTCACTAATAACAATTTTACTATTTTGGTGTGCGTTAATAGTTGTTTCAAGTGTATATGTTACCACTCCATTAGCAAGTGGGTTTGTCGCTGAATTCCATATTACAAAGACTATGGCGGCATGGACGACTAGCATTTTTTCATTTTTTTACGCATGTGGCTTTATTATTTTTAGTCCGTTGTCTGACCGTTATGGTCGTAAACGGGTTATTTTGTCTGGACTTTACATACTTACTCTCGTTACTTTTTTGATTGGGCTTACAGATCAATTTTATTGGCTGGTAATTTTGCGTGGGATACAAGGGCTTGTTGCAGCTACGTTCGCTCCAACCGCCGTAGCATATGTATTCGATATTTTCCCAAAGAATAGGCAGGTAACAACTATTGGCTTTATCAGCTTTGGTTTTTTAACAGCGGGAATCTTTGGTCAGGTTTTTGCAGGTGCAATTGATCAGTTTTTTGGATGGAATATGGTGTTTTTGTGTTTTGGAGGTATGTATCTTTGTACCATTATTGCCGTTACTTTGTTTTTACCTAAGACGGGTAAACATACAAGTAAGATAAATATACACTACTTTCTCAGGCAAACAAAACGTATTTTCATCCAAAAAAATTTCCTCTTATGTTACATCATTACACTTGTGCTTCTATTAACGTTTATCGGAATGTATACAGCTTTAGGAGACCTGATGAGTCAAAATTTAAATCTTACTAAGCAAGATGGTTTATTTGTTCGTACGTCTGGATTACTGGGAATGCTTTTATCCCTGTTTGCAGGTGTGCTTGTAAAAAAATATGGATTGTTGCCAATACTTAAAATGGGTTTAGGTACTGCAGTTGGTGCCTTATTTTCTTTAGGATTTAGTTCCAATATAACTTTTGTAGTATCGATGAGTGTGTTTTTTGTCGCCGGAATTTCCGTAACTTTTCCAGCTATCATGACGCTTATTGGTGAGCTTGGAGGAGACAACAGAGCAATAGCGGCATCCTATTATGCGTGTATTTTATTCATTGGTGCTACGATTGGGCCGATCATTACAATTACCTTAATGCAAGCAGGAAGTTACGTTTTAACATTTGGCGTGTTAGCATTTCTACTGGCAATAGGATACACTGCAGCTTTTTTCATTAAACATGAATAGAAGCCAGGCTTATCACCTGGCTTCTATTCATTATTTTTTCTCGAAAAGCCTTACAATCTCTATAATTACATTTGTTGCTTTTTCCATATTATCGACTGAAATGTATTCGAATTTACCGTGGTAATTTTCTCCGCCAGTAAAAATATTTGGTGTTGGCAGACCCATATAGGATAGCTGAGATCCATCGGTCCCACCCCGGACTGGTTGGATAAGTGGTTTAATGTTTAAGTTCTCCATTGCGGTTTGTGCGATATCCACAATTTCTTTAACAGGTTCAATTTTTTCACCCATATTGTAATACTGATCTGCCATTTCGAGATGTACGCGATGTTCGCCATACTTTTCTTTGATTTCTTGAACGGCTTTTTTCATTGTTTCTTTGCGTACTGCAAAATTTTCCTGATCAAAATCGCGAATGATATAAGATACGGTTGTTTTTTCTACGTCACCTTTAACCGAGCTCAGGTGATAAAACCCCTCATACTTTTCCGTGTGTTCAGGTGTTTCAAGTTCTGGAAACTTGCCTATAAATTCGGCAGCCATGGTTCCGGCGTTAACCATTTTATTTTTTGCCGTACCAGGATGTACACTATTTCCAGTAAACGTAATTCTAGCGGCAGCTGCATTAAAACTTTCAAACTGCAGTTCACCTAGTGGGCCACCGTCCATTGTATATGCGAAGTCGGCATCAAACGCAGTAACGTCAAACTTGTGTGGTCCAAGCCCGATTTCTTCATCCGGTGTGAATGCTATTCGTATCTTCCCATGCTTAATGCTTGGGTGATTAATCAAGTATTCCATCGCAGTCATAATTTCTGCAATTCCCGCTTTATTATCTGCTCCTAATAAGGTTGTACCGTCAGTAGTCACTAAGGTGTGGCCTTTGTAGTCAGGAAGTTCGGGAAAATCTTGTACATACATTACGACATTTTGTGCTTCATTAAGGACTAAATCATTTCCATCATAGTTTTCCACTAATTGAGGTTTTACATTTTTTCCAGTGAAATCTGTAGCTGTATCAACATGTGCGAGAAACCCAATCGTAGGGATCGCTTTATCCGTGTTAGCAGGAAGTGTTGCCATCACATAACCATTACCATCAATCGTTACATCACTCATACCAATTTTCATTAGTTCTTCTACTAATAAATTGGCTAGTTCCAGTTGACCTTGTGTAGAGGGGGTCTCCTGGCTACTCTCATCAGACTGGGTATCTATTTTTACATATGTAGTTAGACGGTCAATCAAATCTTTTTTCATAGGCTCATCTCCTAAAGTGATTTATACTAAGTTTATCACATTATTATTCACTATTTAAAACAGGGGATTTTGATAAAACATCGAATAATATACGTAGAGGTGAGAGAATGATTAGAGAAGCCACGATAGAAGATGCTGAATCATTATTAGCATTAGTAAAACTAGTTGAACAAGAAAGCTCATATATGCTTTATAGTGCTGGTGAAAGAAAAACCTCACTGGAAAACCAGAAAAAAATGCTGGAGACCTTCAAGCAGAAAGAAAATGCCACTATTTTTGTTGCTGATGAAGGGAAACTAATAGGGTATTTCCTTATTATTGGTGGAGATGCAAGCCGGCAACAGCATAGTGCGTACATAGTAATTGGTATTCTTAATTCACATCGCGGTAAAGGTGTCGGTACAAAACTGTTCAGTGAAATGGAGCGGTGGGCGAGGGCTAGAAATATTCACCGTCTGGAGTTAACAACAGTTGTAGATAATACTGCAGCATTAAGACTATATAATAAAGCCGGGTTTATTATAGAAGGAACGAAAAGGGACTCACTGAAAATTAATGGAAAATACGTAGATGAATATTACATGTGTAAATTGCTCGATTAGTGTAGGACCGTTGATAGGAGGAGATTATAAATGTCTTATTTGATTTCTAGTGAGAGTTTGAAAAAGAAATTGGCAAACGAAACAGATGACCTGGTGGTTGTTGATGTGCGTTTTTCGCTAACTGATCCGAATGAAGGAAAAAAGGCGTACGAGTATGGACATATCCGAGGTGCGATGTATTTAGACTTGAATGAGGATTTATCTGGTCCGGCTGCGGATCACGGGGGAAACCATCCACTACCAGACATCGATACATTTGCTGAAAAAATTGGAGAGATCGGCATTGATCAAGCGACAACAGTAGTCGTTTATGATCAAAGTAATGATATGTTTGCAGCACGCTTCTGGTGGTTGCTTGATTACATGGGCCATAAAAATGTCTTTCTATTGGATGGTGGAATTAATGGTTGGATTCAGATAGGAAATGAATTGACGACTGATATTCCAGTACCAAAGACAAAGACTTTCCGACCAGATATTCAGGCCGATCAAGTAGTTGACATAACCCAGGTTAAGGAAAAAATGGAGGATAAATCTGCAGTACTTATAGACTCTCGTTCCAAAGATAGATACTTAGGGAAAACAGAGCCACTTTACGCCAGGACCGGACATATCCCAGGTGCAGTGAATTATTTCTGGAAGGACGTTTTACAGGGGAATGGAAGTTGGAAAGATCCCGAGGCACTTCAGTCTAACTTTAAGAATCTATCGAAAGACGATGAAATAATTGTTTCCTGTGGTTCAGGTGTATCAGCGTGTCCAAACATTATTGGGTTAAAAATGGCCGGATATAAACATGTAAAGCTCTATCCTGGAAGCTTCAGTGATTGGATTTCATATACTGAAAATCGAGTAGAAACGAAAGAGGAATAGATGTGTTAGGGGGATGAAAATGAAAAACAGATGCGATTGGGTAACTTCTGATCCAGTATATATAGATTACCACGATAATGAATGGGGAAGACCAACACATAATGACACAGAGTTGTTTGAAATGCTTTGTTTAGAGGGAGCACAAGCCGGTTTAAGCTGGATAACCATATTAAAGCGCCGGGAAAATTACCGTAAAGCATTCGATAATTTTAATCCTGATTTGATTAAAGATTATGATGAGGAAAAAATTCAGGAACTACTGCAGGACGAAGGTATAATCCGTAACAAGTTAAAGGTTCGCTCCGTGGTGAACAACGCGCAGGCATTTTTAAAAGTACAAAAAGAATTCGGAAGCTTTGATTCATACATTTGGAGCTTTGTTGACGGGGAACCAATATTAAATAATTGGAAGGACCACTCTGAAGTTCCAGCTTCAACAGAGGAATCTGTGAAAATGAGTAAGGACTTAAAAAAGCGTGGTTTTAAATTTATCGGACCAACCATCTGTTATGCGTATATGCAATCAACCGGAATGGTTAATGACCATGTAAAAGAGTGTTTTTTGTATCATGGCAGTAAATAACGTGATAGTAGTAGAACTTGATCTTACGTAAGTTTTATTGAACTTTAACCTTCACAGTTGATACAAATTGTGAAGGTGTGAAATTTCTTCAACGCCGCCGTTCCGGCCGAATACTTCGCTTTCCGCGGGCACGGCCTCAGCCTCCTCGAGAAAACCACTCTGCGGGGTCTTCGGACTCGCGCTGTTCCCGCAGGAGTCTTCGTATTCTGCCTTCACTAAGATAAAAAGTAACGCGTTATTTCTGAGGATTTCACGGAAATTCTACACCCTTAAACAGAAAGCTATTTAAGCTGCGGAAAAATGCGAGACTCCTCAAAAATGAAAAGCCCATTTTTTTTCGTGAGATGTCTTTCTAGAAGCTTTCCTTATCCAGTGGGAAAGGAACAGTCTGAAGACCCCGCAATGAGCGGTAGATAACGCGGGCTGACTAAGACCGTCCTTTGCGGACAACATCGGCATACCCCTTGCCGGGGCGAGGAGCTGAAGCGTTCCCCACGGAAAGCGAGTGTTTTTCTTAGTAATGGTTGGTGGGAAATAAATACAGCAGTTACCTCAGAGTTTACAGATTCTGTGTTACTAGTCCTGGTGCTATATCAAGAAAACCCAACACCTATGTACGGTGTTGGGTTTCTAATTTCTGATAATTATAGTCTAAAAGCTTTTAACTCATTATTCAACTGTTCGGCAAGAGCTGCAAGTTCGTCTGCGCTGTTTGAAACCTCTTCCATTGAGCTTGAGGTCTGTTGAGCAGATGCTGCTGCTTCCTCAACACCAGCGGCAGACTCTTCTGAGACAGATGCTATTTCCTCTATCAAATTATTCATTTCGTTACTATTTGTTGCGATTCCTTTTAGATTGTTAGAAATAGCAATAATTTTAGTTGTCATTTCTGAAACAGATGAATTGATAGACTCAAAACTTTTTCCTGTTTCTT
This sequence comes from Virgibacillus sp. DJP39, assembly GCF_049310925.1. Taxonomy (NCBI): domain Bacteria; kingdom Bacillati; phylum Bacillota; class Bacilli; order Caryophanales; family Bacillaceae; genus Virgibacillus; species Virgibacillus sp. DJP39. Next base: position 33,753 of record NZ_JBMERP010000012.1, read on the forward strand.
CAATTTGGTTAGTTCCTTCCTTTACTTCACTGTAACCACTATTTAAAGATACTACTACATGGTCCGTTTCATTTTGTATAGTTGAAACAATGCCAGTGATTTCAGATACGGAGGACGTTACTTGTTCCGCAAGCTTTCTAACTTCATCTGCCACAACTGCAAATCCTTTTCCATGCTCACCTGCACGGGCAGCTTCAATTGCAGCGTTTAGTGATAATAGATTTGTTTGATCAGCAATGTCTTTAATAACCTTTACCAGTTTGGAAATTTGAGCTGACTGCTTGTCCAAACCTTGAACTTTATCAACTGCGTCGGAAACAATAGCATCAATTCGTTTCATTTGTTCCATTGATTTTTTCATCAATGCTGTGCCTTCAGCCGTTAGGTGCATAACGCCGTCAGATTTAGTTGCAATGTCCTGTCCATCCAGTTCTGATTGACGAACAATTTTCACGAAATCGTTCATATTCTCAGAGAGGTTAGAAGCACTATTAGCCTGTGTTTCAGATCCAGAGGACAATTCTTCCATTGTCGAAGCAATCTGTTCATTACCTTCTTTTACCTCAATGGCAGATTGAGTCAGCAGGCCACTTCTGGAAGAGACTGATTCAGAAGCTGCAGCAACTTTTGACACAATGCTACGAATATTACTTTTCATTTGATTTACCGCACCAGATAGTTGGCCAATTTCGTCCCTACCTTCGTAATCCATCGACGCAACTGCCAGATTGCCGTTTGCGACCTCGTGATTAATGGATATAATTCTACGTAGATTAGCTGAGATTCTCCGACTGATAAGAAACATAATTAGAATACCAATAATAATTGCAATTGCATTTGTGATCCCCAGGACTACTATACTTTGATTCATGTTTTGCTTAGCAGAACTAACAGCCTGTTGCTGTTTATCTTTTACAATTGCAATCAACTCATCCATAAGCTGAACGTTCTCTAGACGCAGATTACTCACTTCTTCACGCAAAGCAGGCAAATTGTCAGATTTTCTTGAAACAGCAAGCGGAATATTAATTAAGAAAGAAGTGTTCATTTTCGTATCATTTTGCTGGATAGTTGCAAAAATATCCAACTGTTTTTGTGTTTCCATTTTTGGTTTAAGTTTTTTCCCTAGGGCTTCAAATTCCTGACGATAGCCTTCATACTTTTTAACGTATTTCTGATCCTCTGTAATAATGAAATCAGCAATTTGAATATCCTTTAATTGCATAATGGAGGAGAATTCCATCATCGTATTAACACGTTCACTTCTGCGTTCAATTGCTTCAATATCCTGCTGACCTTTTTCTAATTGAAAGTAGACAAATATTCCAGCAATTATAAACAAAATTGCTGTTAATATGTAGACGGAAAGATACTTCTGCCCAATCTTCATATTTCTCCATCCCAACCGTTTGGAAGGCTTCTTCTTCAATTTTGGAAGGTTAATCCTTTTTTTCTCTTTCTTCATCATATGTATGTCCCCCAGGTTAGAAAACTTGGCTTATCACCAACCCTTATGGTGAAAGCCTTAGTTGCACTTATGCAGTAAGAAAGGATTTATCCTTTCTTAACTGCAAAAAAAGCTTTTTCCTATATATCGACATCATTCAACTAAGTCTTAAGTACTATTTCATAAAATTAACAATTGATTTTTTGCATTCATATATTGTAAAATAATAAATTGTGTTTAAAGGTAGACACAATTCAATAATATGAAGGTGATCATATGATAAACACTGCTTTTTTAGAAGAAAATAAAAGTAAACATGATATAAAGAAAGAACTTGATAGTTTAGAAATTCAACTTTTTCGTATGAGACAAAATATAAAAGAAATAGCTAAGAGATGGGAGATTATTAGTATCGATCAAACTGATGCCGATAACTGGGTTGTAATTTTTGTTGATAAGGCTGATGATAATTGTCAGCTCATGCTTCATGATTGTCATACAGCTTTCCGAGGTAATTGGAACGCAGCAATTCAGGCTGAATACAAAGATAGTAATACCATTCACATTGCCGATATCAAGGGTGAACAGAACAAAGGGTATGGTTCGATCTTAATGAATCATTTAAAAGAATTGGCTCATGAAGAAAACATTCAGTATATTACCGGTGATATTGTCGAGCGAGACTTTGATCATGTCAATAGATTGAAACACTTTTATAATAAACATCGCTTTGAGGTGAAAATAGATCATCAGGACCAAAGTGGTGAAATTATTTGGAATGAAGGATAAAAGGAACGGACCCTTTAACTGGGCCGTTCCTTTTTTAGCAGGTAAGAAAGTATAAATTATTTTTTTGCTGCATAAGTGCAATTAAGGCTTTCGCCATAAGGGCTTGGCGATAAGCCAAGTTTTCTAATAATTACTATTCTAATATCGGCGATTTCCTGTGCTTTGTTGCTTGCTCATAGGCATAGGCAAGCTCAATCAGCTTCGCCTCTGAAAAGGCAAGTCCTGTGAATGTAACTCCAACCGGTTTTCCGGAATTAGCATACCCCGCTGGGACTGTAATAGATGGATAGCCTGCTCTGGCAGCAATACTAGATCCAAAGTTATTTGGAAAAAGTACAGCATCCAGCTTGTGCTCATCCATAACTTCTTGTAATTTTTTCTGAGAAGCTTTTAAGTCGGTTAAGCGATCAGTGATATATTCTGCTTCTACTAATTTGCCGCTTTTTGCTTCAGATTTAAGTAGTGTCGCTTGTCCATACTTTAATGCCTCGCTTTCATGTGACTGATTAAAGTTTATGACATCAAGTAATGTATGAACAGGTGAATGGGTTGGTAAGCTACCTAGATAAGCATTTATTCCATTTTTAAACTCATGATACAGTACACTTGAATCTGGAAGTTCATCTGGTAAATCGATTGGATCCACAATAGTAGCACCCATTTTTTTCATGTCTTCGAGAGCCTGATTGACGAGTTTCAATTCTGTTTCGTCAAGGTCATTTAAATAGCTGCGTGGCACACCTATTCTCGCAGTATCTAATCCATTCTCATTTAGAAACGGTGTATAGTTAGTTATTTGATTATTGTTCATTAGTGTGGCGGGATCCTGTACATCTTTATCTGCGATAGCTCCGAGTAAAATGGCTGCGTCTGCCACTGTTCGGGTCATCGGACCTGCTGTGTCCTGGCTGTTTGATATTGGTATGATACCTGACCTGCTAATAAGCCCCACTGTAGGCTTGATACCAACGAGTGAATTGCTGCTTGCGGGACTTAAAATAGACCCATCCGTTTCAGTGCCAATGGCAGCAGTTGCAAAGTTTGCTGCTATTCCAGCCCCGGATCCTGCGCTTGAACCACCTACGTCTAATTTTCCCGGACCATAAGGGTTCAGTACTTGCCCACCCCGTGAACTATAACCATTTGACATGCCTTCTGCCATAAAATTTGCCCACTCAGTTAAGTTAGCTTTTCCAAGGATGACAGCACCAGCCTCACGGAGCTTTTTTGTTATAAAGGCATCATCATTTGCGTAATGATTTTCTAAAGCAATAGAACCCGCACTTGTATGCATGTTATCTCCAGAGTCAATATTGTCTTTAATCAGGATTGGAATACCGTGAAGAGGACCGAGTTTATCAGTTTTGGCGTATTCTTTGTCAAGAGCTTCAGCTATATGTAAAGCATCAGGATTTATTTCGATGATTGCATTGATTTTAGGACCATTAGAGTTAAATGCTGCAATTTGTTCGAGATACATTTTTGTTAAAGTTAATGCTGTTAATTCACCTGATTCCATTGCTCGATGAATGTCAGTTATGGTTGCTTCATTTAGTTGGAAAGAAGATTGTGTAGTCATGTAGTGACCTCCTGTGTTAACTATATATTTTATTTAACTGGTGTTACTTTTCTAATTCACCCAGTGTAGCTCAGGCGGCAGGAAGATTTTAAACCTCTAGTCCTGCAATCCCGAAACCTCCAGGTCCAGCGTGAGTTGAAATCATGGCGCCAGCTTGCATCCATTTTATATTTTTAAAACCAGCTTCTTTTGCTAGTTTATTCATGCGTTGCATGATACTTTCATCGAGACCAATTGAGTATTGAAAATAGAGTTGCTCCCGGTCAATGTCGTATTGACTTAAATAATCCTGCATAAGTTTCTCTGTTACTCCACTCATTTTACCACGATATTTTTTAGTAGAAACAAGATTCCCGTCAATTAACTCAATGCGTGGTTTTATTTTTAACAAAGCCCCACCTAGATAAGCGACATTACTTACACGTCCACCAGCTCTTAGAAATTCTAAACTGCCTGGAACGAAAGCCAGCCTTGATTTAGGTACTATTGCTTCAATTTTTTCTATTAAGTGTTCAGGTTCAATCGTGGGTTCTTTTTCTAATAGATTAACAGCATACATCACGATAGCAGTTAATCCACCTGTAACGTTTAATGCGTCAATAAGGTGAAGGTCATTAAAATCTTCTGATGCAATTATTGCATTTTGGAAGGATGAAGATGCCTTTGACGTATAACCGATATGAATAATGACGCAATCAGGAAAGTCCGTTTTTATTTGCGTGAAAAACTCATGATATTCATGCGCATTTGTTGACGTTGTAGAGGGTATTTTTTTCGTCTGCTCATAATTTTTAAATATATCCTTTACTGGTAACGAGCCATCTAAGTAATCTTCCCCACCCATGATGACGTGCATTGGGACCACTTGAACAGCGTGTTTGTCAGCTAAATCTCCAGGTAAATCTGCTCCACTCTCAGTCGACAAAATAATTTTTTTCATCGTATCTCCCCTTTCATATATAAAGCCGTTGCTGTTCATGCTGTACCTTCATTATCTACCTTTAATTATACAGTAAAAGAGCAAACCATTCATTAACGGACTCCATCATACATGTTCTTTTTATTCTTTCGGCGCTTTAAGAATTACAAATGAAGCTAGTATATAAACAAAGGAAATCAAATAAAACAGACTGGCAATCGTTAAAAAATCAATCAGGTAACCTGTTAAAATAATTCCTAACCCACTCCAAATTGATACGTTTAAGTGGTAACTACCAATCCGTTTGCCTGCAATACTTTTATCAATGTCTCTCGCAAGAAAGGCTTTTTCTGTATTTTTATGAACAGCGCCCAAAATCCCCATTACAATCTGGATTATATATACCTGCCATACATGAATGAGAAGGGGGATAATTAACATTACCGCTGCCATCCCCCATGTATACATAAGCAACATTCTTTTGTCACCAAATTTGTCGCCAAACCGACCGATAATTGGATAGGTAAATGCAGCGGATAGTGTAAACAATCCATAGGCCCAACCGAACTGTGAATAACTCTCCCCAACGTTTTTAATTAACAATAAATAAAAGGGAAAGACAACACTGCCTGCTGTAATCAGGATACTTTGAGCGGTAAGGAATTTACGGAAATTCATGGGCTGTACTCCTTGTAAAATAGATTCATAAACGTTTCATTCGGGTCAAAATGCTTCTTTTGATTAAAAAATTCCTTGTTATGTGGATAAGCTTCATCCATTTGTCCCTGTGTGGGATAAGCGTAATATGGCAAGTAATAGGACCCATTGTGCTCCAGGGTAACATCTATCATCTTTTGTATGACTTCTTTGGTATGTTTAACAGAACTTTCGCTTCTCCCTTGGTTAATTAATAGAACCAAAGCAAACATATCTTCTTTTGCATAGGATAAAACCGCTTCCTCGTCCTGATTAACGTAGCGAACAGTAATATTTAATAGATTTAGCTTCTCCTGCTCAAGCAATGTCCGTAAATCATCAATATAGGAAGTGAACGCATCTACAGGCACAAAATATTCCTGTAATGTTTCCGTTTTAGACGGGTTGTTATACACCATAAATTGACTGTCAGATCGCATCACATTGTTTCGTGTTATGTAATCACCATCTTGACTGACATAAAATTTATCCTGGGCTTCCCAAAGTAGGTTCTTGCCCCATCCACTATACCTTGATAAACCCAGTAGGAATTTCTGAGGGGCGACCAGTTTTTCTTTTTCAAGGGAAGAGAAACTTGTTAGTTTGGATTGGTCCGCTGATAGTTTGTAATCTGTAACAAACATTTCACGTAATAAACTGTCTGGTGCAACTGAAATTCTAGCAATATGCATCCTAATACTGGGGTCTCTTTTAACTTCATTAAGAAAATATGCTGGATAGTCCTGATAGTCTAGTGATTTTGATCGTATTTGGTACAATTCATCGTCAGTCAGTTTTAACGTTACATCTAAAATAATGCCAAACAACCCATATCCACCAATAACGAGAGGAAATAGATTACCATTTTTCGTGCGACTTACATGTATGATATCTCCCTCTGGTGTAAGCAATCGAAATGATTTTACCGTATCAATCAATGAGCCATACCTAATATCTCTGCCGTGAGCATTTACACTAATTGAACCACCAACAGTGAAAATGTTTTGAGATTGCATTACACGAATCGCTAGGTGATCAGGGTTAATTTTCTTTTGAATATCTTCCCAAGTAGCCCCACTTTGGACCGTAATCGTTTTACTAGCAGGGTTATAGTCGAGGATCTTGTCATAATCCTTCATATCAACCATTATTCCACCCGGGTAGTAGGTGTGCCCTCCCTGACTGTGCTGCATCCCGGCGACAGATACTTTTTCCCCGTTTGCTATTGCACCTTTTAGCCAACTTTGCAGATCAGACTTACTTGTGGCTGCGTGAATTTCTTTTATTTTAGTTGGCAGGAGATGGCCGACATCCTCCACAACAATTGGTTTATGGTTATAGAACCAAAGAGAGCAGATTAATGCCACTCCGTATACAGTTAAAGTAACAATCGTCACACTCTTTTTCAAAATGATCTCTCCGATTTTTTAGCGTATGTTATCAGTCATTTCATATCACTTAGTCTCTCAAAATGCCATTTAGTTTTTATGTTTTGATTGTTTTATTTTACCATAGATTATCATAGCTTGAGGAAGGTCGATTGGAATTAACAGATAGATACTATATTAATAGGTACTATTGACTGGTAATTTACGCTTTTTATTCAAAATGCCTATTGACAATAATTGGTGCTAAAAGTAATATGAATGTGTATTCAGATTTTTTAAAAAATAAAGGAGGTTTAATATGGGGAATGCAGAAATGTCAGAGTTTAAAAGTGAACCTGATTACGAGAGTGTGGCAAATAGTACCGAATTTCAAGAGTTATTGTCCAAACGAAGAAAATTTATTTTTCCATTAACTATTTTCTTCTTATTATTTTATTTTTCTTTACCGCTATTAACTTCATATACAACCATCTTAAATGCACCAGCTATTGGCGACATATCGTGGGCATGGATATATGGATTAGCACAATTTGTTATGACATGGGTACTTTGTTCGATGTATGTAAAAAAGTCGGCTTCCTTCGATCATGAAGCAAAACAGATTATCTCAGATCAATTGGAAGAAGGAGGTCGTGTAGAGTGAATGCATCCGTCGTAATTATGTTCTTAGCAATTGTTTCACTCACGCTTGTAATTACATATTTCGCTGCCAAAAAAACACAAACAACAGGTGACTTTTATACAGCAGGTGGGGGATTAACAGGTTGGCAAAATGGACTGGCTATTGCAGGTGACTACTTATCAGCTGCCTCTTTTCTTGGTATCGCTGGAGCTATTGCATTATTTGGTTTTGATGGTTTCTTTTATAGTATTGGATTTCTAATTGCGTACCTAGTTGTTTTGTTTATAGTAGCAGAACCATTACGAAACCTAGGTAAATACACGCTGGCCGATATGATAAATTCACGGTTTGAGGCAAAAAAGGTTCGAGGTGTTGCAGCCCTGAGCACAATAACAATCGTAATCTTCTACATGATTGCTCAACTTGTTGGAGCGGGGGCACTAATTCAATTGCTATTTGGTATTGATTATTGGATTGCTGTATTAATTGTAGGAGTAATGATGACGATATACGTACTTTTTGGAGGAATGACAGCTACAAGCTGGGTGCAGATTGTTAAAGCGGTTTTATTAATGATTGGAACGATTATCATTTCTTTCCTTGTCTTAGCGAAGTTTAATTTCAACATTCTTGAAATGTTCAGTCAAATGAAAACAGTTACTAGCCATGGAGAAAATTTTTTAAATCCGGGCCTAAAATACAAAGACTCACTCGGAACAATTTCGTTAATGATTGCACTAGTTTTAGGTACGGCAGGACTACCACACATCCTAATGAGATTTTTTACCGTTAAAGATGCTAAAACTGCGCGAACATCTGTTGTTACTGCTACGTGGGTTGTTGGTATTTTTTATGTGCTGACGATTTTCCTTGGTTTTGGCGCTGCGGCGTTTGTAGGTTCTGAAACGATTCTAGGTGCGAACCCAGCCGGAAATATGGCTGCACCATTGTTAGCTGAAGCATTGGGTGGCAACTTCCTGATGTCATTTGTATCTGCTGTTGCGTTTGCGACAATTTTAGCTGTAGTATCAGGTTTGGTATTATCAGGGGCATCAGCGTTTGCGCATGATGTTTATGGACAAATAATTAAAAAAGGACAAATATCCGATAAGCAGCAAATGTTAGCTGCAAAATATGCGTCAATTGGAGTAGCAGCTTTATCAATCTTGTTGGCTTTGTTTGCACAAAATTTGAATGTTGCTTTCCTGGTTTCTCTAGCGTTCTGTGTTGCGGCTAGTGCTAACTTGCCTGTAATCATTTACACAATATACTGGAAGCGTTTTAACACTTCTGGTGCAATGACAGCTATGTTAGCCGGTTTGCTTTCTTCTGTTATTTTAGTAATAATTGGCCCAAATGTATTCTCACCGGTAGAGGGAGCAGCAATATTTTTGGGTGAACCAATTTTCCCATATTCCAATCCAGCAATAGTATCAGTACCGCTTGGATTTATTGGTGGTTATATTGGAACGCTTCTATCTAAGGAAAATGATCTAAAACAATATGCTAAGGTGCAAGTTAAGGCAACTACCGGATATCGTGAAACTGGGAATTAAAAAAGGTGGTCACTGATATTATATGACTGCAGATACAAGTTTACAATATCCTTTATATTGACATCTAATAGTTTTTCTAATAAACTAAAAACATTAAATAAAGGAGGTGGGGAACATGTTTCAAATTACTGGTAAAAGCATTTCAAAATTCAGAGAATACCTCTGGATGTGTTATGCGCTTTTTTCTGCAGTTTGTTGTAACGGGATACGTCTGTCCTTTTATCAAACAAATCAATGAAAAATACCAGTAAGAGACATCTGCCCACTAGCGATATAACGCGTGAAGACGACGGGGAGTACATATCTCTGTCGTCTTTTATTTGTCTCTTCAAAACGGAGGAAGAGAAAAATGATTATCTGTAGTTTGAAAAATGTTACACAAACATATGGTGCTAATACCATTTTTAGTGATATGTCATGTGAAATTAATGAGAATGAACGAATTGGATTAATAGGTCGTAACGGAGAAGGAAAAACAACTTTATTGGATTTAATAGCGCAGAATACCGATCCTGCAGAAGGTACTATCAGCTGGAAGAAAAACATAACGGTTGGTCTTTTGCAGCAATCACCAGATGTTGATGATCACAAGATGGTTGAATCACTTCTATATGAGGTGTTTGCCTCATTAACAGAATTGAAAACAAAAATGACTACTCTTGAAAAAGCAATGGCAACTGAAACAAATCCGGATAAATTAAACCTTCATATTGAAAAATATGGCCTCTTACAGGAGAAGTTTCAGGAAGAAGGCGGCTATGAGATAGATTCCCAAATTAGACGAATAATGAGTGGGCTGCAAATTACAGATTTAGCAGCAAAAGAATGGGGACAATTGAGTGGTGGAGAACGGACAAAGGTGGGATTAGCGCAGCTCTTATTAAAATCTCCAAACCTATTGTTATTGGATGAGCCAACTAATCATTTGGATTTGTTTGCAATTGAGTGGCTCACTGATTTTATAAAAAATTACCATGGGACAGTGATTATTGTATCGCATGATCGCTATTTTTTAGACGAAACAGTTACTTCTATTCTGGAAATGGATCAGGGTGAATTGATTCGGTACGTTAGTAATTATTCAAATTATGTGAAGGAACGTGAAGCCCGCCTGTTAATAGAGTTCCAACAGTATCAGGACCAGCAAAAGAAAATGAAAAAAATGCGTGACACGATTAAGCGTCTGAAAGAATGGGCGAATCAGGCCAACCCTCCAAATGCCGGCTTGCATCGGCGGGCAAAAAGTATGGAAAAAGCATTAGCGCGTATGGAGACAGTGAAAAAGCCTATTTTGGAACAAAAAAAGATTAACCTGGATTTTCAAATGAATAAACGAAGCGGAAAAGACGTCGTGATTGTTAAAGATGTTTCTAAAGGATTTAACCAGCAACCTTTGCTGACTAATGTGAACATGCATGTACGTTTTCAGGAAAGAATTGCGATTATTGGCGAGAATGGGTGTGGAAAGTCAACCCTACTGAAAATGATTTTGGAAACAGAACAATATGATGACGGCAAAATTAAGCTCGGAAGCAATTTATCCGTTGGTTTTTTGTCCCAGCATATGCTTGAAACAAATGGAGAAAGGTCAATTATTGATGAATTCCGTGACCAGGTTCATGTAACGGAAGGTGACGCTCGAGGAATTTTGGCAAAGTTTCTTTTCTACGGAAAAACGGTGTTCCAAAAAGTGAGCAGTTTAAGTGGTGGTGAACAAATGCGTTTACGTTTGGCTCAGCTTGTACACCAGGACCATAATTTGTTGATTTTAGATGAGCCAACAAATCATTTGGATATTGAATCCAAGGAAGTTTTAGAAGAAGCATTAGAGCAATTTGAAGGCACGATACTTGCTGTTTCACATGACCGCTATTTTCTGGATCGATTATTCCCGCTTACCTATTTGGTTGCTGATGGTGAGCTAACAAGATTTGAGGGGAGTTTTACATTTGCTCGGAAAAAGTGGACAGAACTGGATTCCGATAGTTAAGGAAGTACGGATTGGGTAGCAATGACCTTTTAAAGAAAATATAAGTAAGGGAGATAACACTACCAACCAGTTATAAAGAGGACTCTGGAATTTCTGAGGCTAAAATGTGAGCTTAAACTTTTCCAGTAAGCACTTCATTATGATAAAATCCTACTATACTAATTGTAAGGAAGGAAGCGATTTAATGAAGTTTATTACACTAAATAACGGACTTCGTATGCCACAACTTGGGTATGGTGTTTGGCAAGTTCCTGAAGATGAAGTTACACCAGCCGTATCTAAAGCAATAGAAGTCGGATTCCGTTCAATTGATACAGCAAAAGTTTATAAAAATGAACGTGGTGTCGGTGAAGCTATTGCAAAAAGCGAAGTTCCACGTGAGGATCTGTTCATTACAACAAAGGTTTGGAATATAGACCAGGGATATGAAAACACTTTAAAAGCATTTGATGAAAGTTTAGAAAAACTAGGTCTTGATTATGTTGATCTATACCTCATTCACTGGCCAACACCAGAGTTTGATGATTATGTAGAAACATATAAAGCGATGGAAAAATTATACAAGGACGGCCGTGTTAAGGCAATAGGAGTTTGTAATTTCAATATCGAGCATCTCCAACGTCTTTTGGACGAGTGTGAAGTTACACCAGTCGTTAACCAGGTCGAATGCCATCCATATTTACAACAAACGAAGCTTCAGGAATTTTGTACAAAAAATGACATTTACCTCGAGGCCTGGAGCCCACTTATGCAAGGCGGAGAAGTACTGGAAAATGAAGTGATCCAAGAAATTGCAAAGAAATACAAAAAAACTCCAGCACAGGTAATTATTCGCTGGCATTTACAAAGTGGCAAAATTGTCATTCCAAAATCTGTTACACCATCGCGTATCGAGGAAAACTTTGATGTGTTTGGATTTGAGCTAAGCAAAGATGACTTAGAAAAAATTTCCAAGCTTGATCGTAATGAGCGCAAAGGTCCTGAACCAAGTGAAATGAATAAAAGATAGGTTGATTTTGAGCAGGCATGGAGAGAATCCGTGTCTGCTTTTTCTTTCATTTATTACCCGGGAAATAAATTGTAACTTATTGTCGTTTTCGGGGAATTATAAAAAATATACATGTGGACTATTTAAAATTTAACAAAATAACCAGGCGCACCGATAGTAATTTTGTAGTATACTATTATTAAAATCTTGTTCATCCATTTTGGAAGGAGTGGTGTTTTATGGCTATATATAAAATTGTATTTCTCAACCAGCAAACACAGATCAAAGTGGAGGAACGGTCAGCGTAAGCACGGTCTTTCCTCTAAACAATAGGAGGAAAACAGTATTGAATAAGCTTGAAGCAATTGGATGGGAACAATCTGTCCAAGATATTAATGAAGATGAAATCGCACGCGTGATTGCGGTTCAGAAAAATAGTTACCGGCTATTAGATGGAGAGACAGAGTACTTTTCACACTTGAGCGGTAAGTTTTTGAATCAAGCTCATGGCACATTGGACTTACCAGCGGTAGGAGATTGGGTCGAAGTTAAGAAATTGCCAGACGAACAAAAGGCAGTGATTAACAGAGTATTGCCGAGGAAAAGTCAGTTTGTCCGGCAAGCTGCAGGAAACAAAACGGAAGCGCAAATTGTTGCTTCTAATATGGATGCTGTATTTATCGTAAACTCGCTTAATCATGACTTAAATTTACGTCGAATCGAGCGATATATTTTGTCAGCATATGAAAGTGGAGCCAGCCCTATTATAGTTCTAACAAAAAAAGACGCTTGCTCGCAAGAAGAAGTTGATGCGATTATCACTCAGGTTGAAGAAGTGGCGATAGGTGTACCAATAATACCGATTAGCAGTATTACAATGGAAGGAATCGATCAGTTGATGGCATACCTTCCTGCGCGCAAGACTGTCGCACTACTTGGATCTTCTGGAGTAGGTAAATCCACCTTAGTGAATTCTTTAGTTGGAATTACTGTGCAGGAAACCAAGGACGTTCGTGAGTCAGACAGTAAAGGGCGGCATACAACAACCCATCGGGAAATGTTTCTGTTACCAGGTGGGGCCATGCTGATTGATACTCCGGGCATGCGGGAATTGCAATTGTGGGAAGGGGACTCAGCAATAGATGCAACCTTTCAGGATATTGAAGTTTTCGCAAGCCTATGTAAGTTTGCGGACTGTCAGCATGAAACAGAGCCAGGATGCCGAGTCCAAGAGGCTATAGGAAATGGAGAGCTACCAGAGGAACGATTCCAAAGCTTTTTAAAACTACAACGTGAACTTGCGTATGAAAAAAGAAAGCAAGATCAAAAGGCTCAAATAGAAGAAAAAAACAAATGGAAAAAGATAAGCAAAAATCAAAAAAATAGCTACAAACATCGTAAAAAACGGTAAAGTCTAAAAACAAACACCAGCCTTGAGAACTCTAGGCTGGTGTTTATTCTTCTAAAATTTTCATGCTTCTTATTTAAATACACGTTTTACAGCTTCGACATATTCATCAAAAAAATCAGGGACATAGTCTGAGTTAATCCCAACATACATATTCGTAGCGATTGCTTCATTATACCATTTCTGTTTCTCCACACCTGCGTTAAAGTTATCCCATACAGAATCACCCTGAGCCTTCAAATCGTGTTCCAACCCTAGTAAATTATCAAGTTTATCTGCAACAATCAAGTATTTAACTTCATTTTCAGCGTGCTTAACAACATCAATAGTATGTTGTTTTCTTTCCTGCCACGATTTGGATTTGTCTTCTGTGTGAGCAGCAACAAGTTCGGCAACCCTTGCTCCAAATGTTTCTTTAATATCCTCAATTTCATATGGAGTATCTTCAACAACATCATGTAAATAGCCGGCACAAACAGCTTCATCGGAATAACCTGATTCTTCTAATCTTTCAGCAACCCGGATTGGGTGTGTAATATAAGGTGCTTTGGAGTTCTTTCTAGTTTGTCCATGATGTGCCTTTTCTGCAAATTCTTTAGCAAGCTGCTTCATCCCTTACACCTCTATTCTTGATATCGTTTACCATTAATTGCATCCTAACATAATCTTAACCTAAAGTGGGTATATAGTAAGTACAGCATTGCGTTTTTCTTTCAAAAAAATCAAAAAACAAGTAAACTAGAGATAACAATAATCGATTATGAGGAGTACAGCCATGACATTTCATTCAAATGAAACCAGGCACGTTAACCACATTCATCTAAAAGTTTCCAATTTACAACGTTCACTTTATTTTTATCAAAAAATATTGGGGTTTCGTGTAGTTGAACAGCAGCCGATGCTTGCAAAGCTAGCTGCTGGTGGAACAAGACCAATGTTAACAATAGAACAAGTGAAAAATGCTAGGTCACTAGATTCAAGCAAAACTGGTCTTTTTCATATAGCATTTTTGTTGCCAGAACGGGCTGACTTAGCAAAAGTACTCCGGCATTTTATGCACAGAGGCTATCCTGTCCAAGGTGCATCAGACCATTTAGTTAGTGAAGCATTGTACATTGCAGATCCAGATGGGAACGGGGTTGAGATTTATGTTGATCGGGATCCAGCAGAATGGACCTGGAGTGGAAATGAAGTTGAAATGAGTACGTTGCCGCTAGACGCAAATGAGTTAATGAAGGAAATTGCAGAAGATGGCTGGCAGGGGATGCCTGTTGGGACAGTTATCGGACATATTCATCTGCAAGTTTCAGATTTAGAAACTGCAGGTGATTTTTATACAAAAGGTTTTGAATTTGATATTGTAAATCATTTTGGGTCGCAAGCATTATTTATATCCTCAGCAGGTTACCATCATCATATTGGGTTAAATATCTGGAACAGTAAGGGTGGAGCGGTCCCTGCGGGTGACGAGGTTGGGTTAAAAAGCTACATTATAGTAATACCAGAAAACAAACGTATGGAAACCGTTGAACGTTTTCAAAACATTGGTGTCTCAGTTAATCTTGATGGTGATAAGTATTTCGTTATCGATCCTTCAGGAAACCAAATCTATTTTTAATTTAGGGATGTTTTCATAAGCTTCGCTGCTTTTTAATCATCTCAGTTGATGAATAGTGCGACATAGTGAAAATTCTTTTGACGCCGCCGTTCCGGCAGAATACTTCGCTTTCCACGGGCACGGCCTCAGTCTCCTCAGAAGCAAAGAACGCTTCTTCCGGGGTTCGTATTCTGCCTACACTAAGATAGATTCCTACTCATTAATTCTGTGTTTTTACGGGATACTTCTCCCTTGAACAGAAAGCTATTTAAGCGGAGGAAAAATGCGAGACTCCAATGGGAAAGGAACAGTCTGAAGACCCCGCAGTGAGCGGTTTTTGCTCCGAGGAGGCTGAAGCGTTCCCCATGGAAAGCGAGTGTTTTTCCGTAGCGCTGGATTTAGCACCATCTAATAAATGGTGGTAGGAAATAAATTCAGATGTTACGTCGCAGTTTATTGATAAACTGCCTTAGCTAAACAATTATCACGGAACACACAGTTGGCTTTTTCCATATGCATTTGATATAGTTTTTGCAGGAAAGAATATGGAAGAAGGCTCATCGAATGAAGGACAACCAATCTATCGCCATTTATTTCTGGATGCTGCTTGTCCCATTGTTCTGGGGTGGTGCATTCGTAGCAGCAGAGCATGTTATCACCGAAATCCCCCCAGTGACTGCTGCGGCATTTCGGTTTGGCATTGCTGGTATATTACTATCAATCTATGTTCTTTGGAATAAAAGAATTGATATAGAAGCTTTTAAAAAACAATGGAAGACCGTATTGGCTATGGCCATCACAGGTATATTTGGATATAATATTTTCTTTTTTATCGCTTTGGATATTACTTCAGCAATAAACGGTTCATTAATTGTAGCAACAACTCCGGTACTTGTAACACTAGGTGCGGTATTGTTTTTAGGTGAGGTATGGAATAAGCAACTTAGTTTTGGGTTAATCCTATCATTACTAGGAGTCTTTGTTGTCATCTCTAAAGGCTCCTTATCAACAATATTATCACTTGAATTTAACGCAGGAGATTTACTGTTTATAGGCGGTTTGCTCAGCTGGGTAGCGCATGGTCTTCTAGGTAAGATTGCGATGCGAGATGTTTCTCCAGTAGTTACAACAGCGGCAACAACATTAATTGGTTCCATTTTTCTTAGCGCAGTTTCTCTTTTTGAAGGTGGGTGGGGTGACATTCTTGACATGTCAACTCAGGCTTGGGGAGAAATGGCCTTTATGATTGTCTGTTCATCAGTAATCGGATTCTTATTGTGGAACAATGGTATTAAGCAAATCGGGGCCAGTAAAGCGAGTATTTATATGAACTTAGTCCCAATTAACACCGCGTGGCTGGCAGTTGTTTTTTACCAATCAACTATCACTTGGGCGCAAATTCTTGGTATGGTTATGGTGATCATGGGTGTTTATTTTGTAACATTACACCCATACTTGAAAAATAAACAAAGAATCGCAGCAAAATAAATGTGGAGGGTATACACATGGATTTAGGAATAAACAAACGTAAAACGGAACATATTCGATTGTGCTTAAATGACAACGTGGAAGGTGTCAACAAAACAACAGGACTTGAAGGAATTTCATTTATACATAACGCTTTACCAGAAATTGACTTTAATGATATTCAGTTAGAAACCACTTTTCTGGGTAAAAAAGTCAATGCACCATTTCTCGTTAGTTCTATGACTGGGGGCTCTGAGCTCGCTGAAGAAATTAATGGTAATTTGGCTAAAGCTGCTGAGCAAAAAGGGTGGGCAATCGCACTTGGATCCACTCGTGCATTGCTTGAGAGTGACGCGCATATGAACTCGTTTCTTGTTCGACAGCATGCACCTACCGCTCCGTTGATTGCAAACATTGGTGCGGTACAATTTAATTACGGATATGGAGCAAGAGAATGTCAACGAATTGTTGATTTAACAGAGGCGGATTCGATTGTCCTGCATTTAAACAGCCTGCAGGAAATCACCCAGGACGAGGGAGATATTAACTTTCATGAATTGCTCCCCAAAATAGAAGAAGTTTGTAAAAAACTAACCGTTCCAGTTGGCGTCAAAGAGGTTGGGTTTGGGATAGAAGGTACAGTTGCAAGGCGATTATTTGATGCAGGAATCTCGTACATTGATGTTGCTGGAGCTGGTGGGACCTCCTGGAGTCAAGTTGAAAAGCTTCGCTCAAAGGACCCATTACGAAAAGCGGCGGCAGAAGCCTTTAACAGCTGGGGTATTCCCACAAAGGACTGTATTGTTTCAGTTAAAAGTGAACTAGGATCAGCGGTACCAGTTGTAGCCAGCGGAGGAATGAAAACAGGAGTTGACGCGGCAAAAGCATTAACAATTGGTGCTGATGTAATTGGCTTTGCTCGTAAACTGCTACAGGCTGCAACCGAGTCGGAGGATGCTGTCATTAAAGCAATGGATCAAATTGAGATGGAATTAAAAATGACCATGTTTGGCATAGGTGTTAAAACCATTGATGAATTAAAAAATACGAATCGAGTAACTATAATGGGACGTTCATTATTAGATAAAAGCTAAAACTCCAGGGTTTTAGCTTTTTTTTCATGTCAATCGATTACATGATTTTCTATCCCTTAAGCAATACTAATACTAGGAGGGATATAACTTATGCTTGAATTTTTTTTGTCATTGCATTTATTTATGGTTCCATTAGAAAATATAAACCATCAACTAATCATTAATTCCAGTGAACAGGAGATTCGAAAAATTGAACTAGCAAAATATGAATTATCTTACTTAAATAGTTATTTCATAAATAACAAAGAATTAGGAAGTCTTAGTAATAAAATAAATGAAGATATTTACAAAGCACCTGTAAATGCAACATTAAACAAGAAAGGAGAAATTAATAAAGAAAAACTCGGGATAGGGTTGGATCGACATAAATTTCAACTACTTTTCCTAAAATCTTTCTATTCTGGAAAAACCACTACTATCGAAATCCCTACAAAAAAAGTGTATCCACATGTTGATACGGAACTTTTATCAGAAATTAAGGAAAATAAAATTGGTCATTATGTTACGTATTATAAGAAAAGTAACAAGGAAAGGACACATAATATTAAACTTGCTGCAGCTGCAATCAACAATAGTGTTGTTTTTCCAGGTGCAACATTTTCGTTTAACAAGGTTGTCGGAAAGCGCACAAAAGAACGGGGGTATAAACGTGCGCCAGTCATTGTTAAAGGGGAAATTGCTGAAGATATTGGAGGAGGGATTTGCCAGGTTTCATCGACATTATATAATGCAGTCAGCTTAAAAGGAGTTCAGATTGTTGAACGCTATTCACATAGCAGGAGTGTGCCATATGTTCCACCGGGAAAAGATGCTACTGTTAGTTGGTGGGGACCGGATTTCGTTTTTAAGAATATATATAATCAACCAATTTTAATTCGTGCAAAATCTTTTGAAGGAAAGATGGAAATCGGAATTTTCTCCTCTAGTTCTACAGAAATTTATAAAGGTGAATGAGTTTTTATGTTCTGTAGTTTAATACAACTTGTGTGGGGTATTATACTTACATGAAAAATAAAACAGGAGGGTCGACATATGCCTTGGACTTTAGAAGATTATCCTTCATCATTCAAAAACCTAGATAAAGTTATTCGAAAAAAAGCCATTGATATTGCAAATTCAATGCTGGATGAGGGTTATGGTGAAGATAGAGCAATTCCTATCGCAACCAGCCAAGCTAAGGAATGGTATGAAAATGCCAGTGAAAATGAAATAAACGACTATGATAAGAATGGTCAACCCACCAAACGCTCAGAAGAAGGAAAAAAATATGACAACAATCCCGAGCGACTTGAAGAGGATGAAATAGTAGTCTCGCATGAAGATGGGTGGGCAGTGAAATCAAGAAATGCTAAGCAACCTAGTCAAGTTTTCGATAACAAAGATGACGCAATTAAGCGGGGTCGCGAAATTGCTAAGAATGAAGGAACAAAACTAGTAGTGTACAAGCAGGACGGAACAGTTCAGAAGTCATAGACTTTCGAGCAATCGGCTGAAGTTCACACGATTTTGGCTCAAGTTCACACTTAGATGGCCCAAAATCACACAAAACCAAGTACAAGTTACCCTCAAAAGTGAAGGGTAACTTTTTTTGGTTAATATTGTCCATTTCCTCTCATACTAAAAAAATGGAGGTGTAACAAATGGATAAACAGACGAATGAAAATCAAATAGAGAACAGCATGCTGCGCTTTATGCCGATGACTTCAATTACAAGTGGCACAGGTAGTGAAGTGCTTAACGACGTGTATTATTATACCGATCAGATTGTAAATATTTGTTTTATTGGCACACCAGAATCAGGGGATTGGGTGTTACTTGACGCTGGAATGCCTAAAGCTACACCTGAAATTAAATCGGTTGTAGTGGATCGCTTTGGACGGGAAAGTAGGCCTTCTGCAATTATTCTCACTCATGGCCACTTTGATCATGTTGGCGGTCTTGTAGATTTAGTGGACGAATGGGAGGTCCCTGTATATGCGCATGAATTGGAAATTCCGTATTTAAATGGAGAGAAGTCATATCCGAAACCGGATTCAACTGTCGAAGGTGGGCTGGTGGCCAAGGCTTCTGCGTACTTTCCGAATGAATCTGTAAATTTGGGGGAATCTGTAAAAGCGTTGCCAGCTGATGGAAGTTTACCCGGTCTTGAGGATTGGCAATGGATTCATACTCCAGGCCACACACCAGGACATGTATCCTTATTCAGGAAAAAAGATCGTGTACTAATCTCTGGGGATGCATGTATTACAGTTAAGCAGGATTCCTTTTATAATGTGCTAATGCAAAGCCCTGAACTGAACGGGCCACCACGATACCTTACTACAGATTGGGATGCTGCACGTGAATCAGTTAATAAGATCGCGGCACTTAACCCTAGTATAATGGTGCCTGGACACGGTCCTGCAATTGATGGTGAAAAACTTGAAACCGGGTTAAAAAGCCTGGTTGAAAACTTCAATCAAGTAGCGATACCTGATTATGGGAAGTATATTGACAAGAATCTGCATTAGGGCATAAGCACAATGTTATCGAGAAACCCTTATTCTATGCTACAATAACTAACAGAAATGAGGTGTTAGTTATGAGAATTGACGTCTATTCAGATTTTGTTTGTCCATTCTGCTACATTGGTAAACGCAGATTGGAATTAGCATTAGAACAATTTTCAAATAAAGATAAAGTAACGATCACATATAAAAGCTATGAACTTGACCCGAATGCAGAAAAAAACCCTAATAAATCGATACACGAATTGCTAGCTAGCAAGTATGGGATGAGTGTGGAAAAGGCGAAGCAATCAAATGAAAACCTGGGAATCCAAGCAGCAGAACTTGGGTTAACATATCGGTTTGAAACGATGAAACATACAAATACCTTTGATGCTCACCGACTTGCAAAGTACGCTGAGGAGCAAGGCAAGGGTAAAGAGATGACGGAGCGTTTGCTGCATGCATATTTTACAGAATCACTGCACATCTCGGATTACGCCACGTTAGTAGATATAGCTGAAGATTTAGGCCTAGATAAGGATGCGGTCATTGACGTACTTGAGTCAAGCGACTATGCGAAAGCAGTTAGAAGAGACGAGCAGGAAGCACAGCAGATTGGAGTAAAGGGTGTACCATTCTTTGTTTTCAATGAGAAGTATGCAGTTTCTGGTGCACAACCACCAGAAGCGTTTTCTGAAGTAATTGAGAAAGTCTGGGAAGAAGAAAAGGATCAGCCAATAATACAAACTTTAAATCCAAAGAAGTCAGAGACAACTTATTGTACTGGTGATGGATGTGAGAGTGAAACAGAATAGCTTGATTCTTATCGAAAAAGCTGTCATTTGGAAGGGTTAAAACTTCTTCTGAATGCCGGCTTTTTTGGCAATAAAGAAAGGTATAAAAGCTTTCTTTCTGCATAAGTGCAACCAAATATATGTGGCAAAATTAAGGTACAACAGCACTAAAATGACTCCAAAGTGTAAAGAACCCGTTTAACTGTTGTTTGTGCAAGGGTTTAAAGGGATTTAACACGAACTTAGTACTTGCATTGCTATCCCGAAATGTGTTTGAATGTAAAGATAAAGTTATGAAATGAGGGACTCACCCATGAAAAAAATGATTATGTTAGTTTTGGCATTAAGTTTAACTGTAGTTCTAGCTGCATGTAGTGATGATTCTGATTCTGCAAGCACTAACAAGGATGACAAGAGCTCTAAAGAAACCACTGAACCGAAGAGCGAAGAAATTAAAATCACAGATGATGAAAAAGTAGACAAAGAAAAGGTTGTCACTAAAATAAATGGAGAAGAGATTAAAGGAAAACAATACAACGCTTCCTATGCCCAAACAAAAATGTTAATGGATCGTTATGAACAAGATGTAAGTGATGTAAAAAAGGTGAAGGAACAAACGTTAAACGTCATCGTTGAACAGGAGCTTCTAAAACAAGCTGCTGAGGACAAGGGTATTAAGGTAACTGATGAAGAAATTCAAAAAGAGTTTGAAACCATTAAATCAGAAAATGCCGATAAGTTTAAGACGGCATTGGAGCAGTATAATCTAACTGAGGAGACTTACAAAGAGCAGTTAGCGTTTGAAATTACACTTCAAAAGTATATGAAGAAGGAATTAAAAGCTACAGAAGTTACTGAAGATGAAGTACAAGCCTACTATGAAAAGTTAAAAGAGCAAAGCAAAGATGTGCCTAAATTAGAAGAAGTGAAGGAACAAATAAAAAGCCAATTGAAACAACAGGATCAACAAGAGAAGTTACAGGCTAAAGTGAA
Organism: Virgibacillus sp. DJP39; assembly: GCF_049310925.1. Lineage (NCBI taxonomy): Bacteria > Bacillati > Bacillota > Bacilli > Caryophanales > Bacillaceae > Virgibacillus > Virgibacillus sp. DJP39. Next base: position 55,569 of record NZ_JBMERP010000012.1, read on the forward strand.
ACAGTTAAAGGAACAAGCAACTATTAAGCATATGATATAAAGTAAAGACTCCTGCCTTTTAGATGGCAGGAGTCTTTTTCATGAAATAAGAAAGTATAAAAATTTGGCTTTGTTAAGCTTGCTTACAGTAACAGCCACGTCCAGCTCCAGCGCCCAGAGACTAGCGAGACTTCCCTCGCCTTCGTACGTCTCTACCCAGGGCGCTTACGCTTTTGTTATTGAATAATAAATTTCAGCTTATTTAGTAAAAATTCCATATCCTCATCTGTACCGATTGTGATTCGCAGATAATTATCTATAGGTGATTTATTAAAATGTCTCACTAATACATTTTGTTCTTTTAACTTTGTATAAACGGTATTGGCATTTATTTTATAATGGCACACAAATAGGAAGTTTGTGTCCGACGGCAAAATGGAAAAACCCATTTTCTTAAGTGATTGCGTTACCCATTCCCGAGTGGAGACTACATTTGCCACGGTGTTATTAAAATAATCTTCATCTGTTATTGCTGCCTCAGCTCCAGCTATAGCCAGACGGTCAATTGTATACGAATTAAAGGAATTCTTGACTCGGTTTAACGCCTCAATAAGTCCTGGATGGCCTAATGCAAAGCCAATACGCAGGCCGGCAAGGGAACGGGATTTTGACATGGTCTGTACAACGAGTAGATTTTCGTATCTGTTAACTAGAGTTACTGCAGATTCTTTTGCAAAATCCACATATGCCTCATCTATAATAACAACACGATTAGGGTTGCTTTCCACTATATCGGCTACATGAGCCAAGTCTAAATAAACGCTTGTAGGCGCGTTTGGATTTGGAAAAATCACACCGCCTTCTGATTGAAAAAATTTATCAATTGCTAAAGAAAAATCTCGATTAAGCGGCACTTCTTCGTATGGTATATTAAACAGCTTTGCATACACTGGGTAAAAACTGTATGAAATACTGGGAAAACGAATAGTCTGATCAGGTTCAAAGAATGCCATAAAACTAAAAGCGAGAACTTCATCTGAACCATTTCCAACAAAAACCTGATCCGAGTCGAGCTTATTATAGCTTGCAATTTTTTCCCGTAATGAATCAACGGTTGGTGAAGGGTAACGGTGAAGTTTATTGTTCAGTTCTGCCTGAATCGCATTTATTACCATAGGCGAGGGTGGGTATGGGTTCTCATTCGTATTTAATTTTACCAAATCCACCTTTTCGATTTGTTCGCCAGGTACATAGGGTTCTGCACGAAATACAGCTGAGCTCCAAAATTTATTCACGTTGGTTCCCTTCCTTTTGTATGTGGCGTCCATACAGTTCCTTCTTAATGTCATTAATGGAAACCTCAAGTATCTCCATTAATACAAGAGTATGGTAGGTTAAATCCGCAATTTCCCAAATAACTTCCTGTCTATCATTATTTTTAGCGCCAATGATCACTTCGCTCGTCTCTTCTCCAACCTTTTTTAATACCTTGTCAATGCCTTCGTTGAATAAATAAGTTGTGTATGAACCATCAACAGGGTTTTGGTGTCTTTCTTGTATCTTCTTGGTTAATGCATGAACCACGTTGCGTTGGTTGGGCTCGTTTTCGTGAAGTGTACGATAAAAGCAGCTTTCTTCTCCCGTATGGCATGCAGGTCCTTGTGGTTCTACTTGAATGAGAAGCGTATCAGCGTCACAGTCAAATGTGATATCCTGGACAACCTGTTTGTTGCCGGACGTTTCTCCTTTATTCCACAATTCTTGCCTGGAGCGACTAAAGAACCATGTTTCATTTGTTTCCATTGTTTTTGCCAAGGATTCCTCGTTCATATATCCAAGCATTAGAACTTCTCCGTTAGTAGCATCCTGGATAACTGCAGGAATCAAACCTTTTTCATCGAATGTAAGCTGATCTAAATCTGCCTTCATGATTACACACTCCTTATGGCTATGTTATTACGAATTAGATAATCTTTTAAGTCTGGTATTCTAATTTCATCATAATGAAATACAGAAGCAGCAAGTGCCGCGTCTGCTTTTCCATTGGTTAAGACTTTGGAAAAGTGTTCAAATGATCCTGCGCCACCACTGGCAACGATAGGAATATTTACGCTCTCAGCAATTTGTTTCGTAAGTGGTATATGGTAGCCATCCTTTACACCATCAGCATCCATTGCATTAATAACCAGTTCTCCCGCACCTAACTCTGCGCCACGAACTGCCCACTCAACGGCATTCATATTTGTGTCTACACGTCCACCATTTAAAAAAACAGATATTTCATGCTCACTTGTTGTTTTGGCATCAATGGAAAGTACAACACATTGACTTCCAAATTTCAGTGCTGCTTCGGTCAGTAGGAAAGGGTTTTTAACTGCTGCACTGTTGATAGACACTTTGTCAGCACCTGCGCGAAGAACACGGTGGACATCTTCAACGGTACGAATTCCCCCTCCAACTGTGAATGGGATTGAAATTTCAGCCGCGACTTGTTCTACAATATCGAGAAAAATATCACGGTTATCACTTGAGGCTGTTATGTCGTAAAAAACAAGTTCATCTGCACCTTCGTCACTATAGCGTTTTGCTAATTCGACAGGGTTTGCTACATCCTGAATGTCCTGAAACTTCTTACCCTTCACAACACGACCGTCTCTTACGTCCAGGCATGGAATAATTCGTTTAGCGAGCATCATTTTCACCCTTAATGAGTTCAGCTAAGGAAAGGGACCCATTATACAATGCCTTTCCTAAGATACCGCCATATAAATCCATTTGCTCTAATTTTCTAATGTCTACAGTACTTGATATTCCTCCCGACGCAACGATATCCTGCTTGGTAAGTTCATTTATTATTTCAAGCTCCTCAAAGTTCGGACCTGCCAGCATGCCATCTTTTAAAATATCTGTATATATAATCGTCTTCACACCAAGTAGGTCTAATTCTTTAACTAAATCAACCGCTAGGACCTCGCTGGTTTGAAGCCAGCCATTTGTTGCAACTTTACCATTGCGCGCATCAATTGAAATTGCAATTTTATCTCCGTATGCTGCTACTGCTTCACGTAAAAAATCTTTGTTATCGATAGCTGCTGTCCCAATGATCATTCTTGCTATACCAATTGATTGATAGTTTTTCAGGCTTTGCATAGAGCGGATCCCGCCACCAACCTGAACCGGAATTTGTACGGAATTAACGATTTTTTCAATTGTAGTTAGGTTAGTCATTTCACCTGTTTTGGCGCCGTCTAAGTCTACAACATGAATGAATTCTGCTCCTTCATTTTCCCATTGCAGTGCTACCTCTACAGGTGAATCATTATAAATTTGTTCTTGTTTATAATCACCTTGTGTAAGGCGCACACATTTTCCGTTTCGTATGTCGATAGCTGGAAAAAGTATCATGTAATCATCTCCCCGAAATTCTTTAAAAGCTGTATCCCAGCTTGACCACTTTTTTCTGGGTGGAACTGCATGCCGACTACATTATCCTGTTGGACAATGGCAGGAACCTGACCGCCGTAGTTACAACTGCTGACTAGTGTGCTGGTACCCAGTTCTGCAACATAGTAAGAGTGTACAAAATAAACATAACTGTCATTTTCAATTTGGTTTATTATAGGGGTTTCCTGGTGATTCGTAAGTGTATTCCATCCCATGTGTGGAACTTTTACTGAAGAGGAAATGCGTTGTACTTTGCCTTGGAGTAATCCTAAGCCATTCCATTCTCCATCTTCAAAGCTTTGGTCATATAATAATTGCATTCCTAAACAGATTCCAAGTAGTGGTTTACCACTAGAGGCTTCTTGTTTTAGAACACTAAGTAAATCATGAGATTCCAATGCCCTCATTGCATCATTAAATGCACCAACACCAGGCAGAACAATAGCATCACTTGCCTCTATGGTTTTCTTGTCTGATGTTACACAAGTTTCTAAGCCTATCTTATCAAAAGCAAACTGTAGGCTTTTGATATTTCCTGCGCCATAATCTATTATTGCAATCATATGGAAAGTCTCCTTTTGTTTGAATGGACACAAAGTTCGGTGCCCATTCACATTCCTATCTATTTGTACGTCACTAAACGGTCGCTTCCGCTTTTCTTCCTACAACGATCCTTTTGTGGATGGGATTCCGGTGATTCTTGGATTTTCGAGGGTTGCTTCGTCCAGTGCTCGCCCAAAACCCTTAAAGATAGCTTCTATGATATGGTGGCTATTCTTTCCATAATTGAGCTCGATATGAAGGGTGAGATTTGCATGCCTAACAAATGCTAGAAAAAATTCTTCGACGAGTTCTGTATCAAAGTCTCCAACTTTATCCTTCAAACCCTCCACTCGGTAAACAAGATAAGAACGACCGCTGATGTCTATTGAAACGGTAGACTTTGCTTCATCCATGGGTGTTGTGGATGTAGCATAGCGATTAATGCCTTTTTTAGATCCTAAGGCTTGATGGACAGCTTGACCCAGCACAATACCGATATCTTCAACGGAGTGATGTTGATCAACTTCCAAGTCACCATTACATGAAAGATTTAAATCAAACAAGCCGTGCTTTGTCATAAGAGTAAGCATGTGATCCAGGAACCCGACACCTGTATGAATAGTAGAAGCCCCGTTTCCGTCAATAGCTAATTCGGCTTTAATAGAGGTTTCATTTGTAGTACGCTCTATTTTACTAGTACGCATATTACTCTTCCTTTCTTATCTTAATTGCATTTGCGTGCGCGGTTAATCCCTCAGCTTCTGCTAATGTAACAATTGAGTCGGTTGCGGATGAAAGGGCGTCTTGCGTATACTGAATGACACTTGATTTTTTAACAAAATCATAAACACCAAGTGGAGAGGCAAATGCAGCTGTACCATTTGTAGGTAATGTGTGGTTTGGCCCAGCAAAATAGTCGCCTAATGCCTCCGGTGAATAATTCCCAAGAAATATGGCGCCTGCATTTCGAATAGAGTCTAACGAATTTAACGGTTCATTAATCATCAGCTGTAAATGTTCTGGAGCTATCTGATTAACGAGTTCTAAGGCCTCCTCAAGAGATGTACATACAATCATTCGTCCATTTTTTTCAAGGGAAGATTGAATAATCTCTTTTCGTGAAAGGGTGGTTGTTTGTTGGACCACCTCGTCATGTATTGCTTTTGCAAGTGCTTCTGATGTAGTAATACAGATAGCGCTAGCTTCTTCATCATGTTCTGCCTGTGACAGCAGATCTGCTGCAGCAAATCGAGGATTAGCCGTTTCGTCCGCAACAACACATATCTCACTAGGGCCTGCGATCATGTCAATGGAGACGTCGCCAAATACCATTCTTTTTGCTTGTGCAACATAGGTATTACCGGGACCAACAATTTTATTAACTTTGGGAATTGATTCTGTTCCATAAGCAAGGGCAGCGATTGCCTGTGCACCACCGACCTTATATATAGTATCTACTCCAGATTCATAGGCAGCTACAAGCACATGCGGATTAACGGTTCCGTCAGCTTGGGGAGGTGTGACGATACTGATAGAAGAAACCCCTGCTAATTTCGCTGGAATTACATTCATGAGAACTGTCGATGGATAAGCGGCCTTGCCACCGGGAACATAAATGCCGACTCGTTCTATCGGTGTAATCTTTTGACCCAGGTACACATTGTCCTGCTCTCCCATGAACCAGGAATTCTGTTTTTGTGCTTCATGAAATGTTGTGATATTCTCCTGTGCCTGCTTTAATGAACGGATAAAGGAATCATCAACAACCTTTCGTGCATCAGCTATTTCCTGTGGGCTGACCTTCAAATCGGTAAGCGATACGCTATCAAATTGCTTCGTATAATCAATAAGTGCGTTGTCACCCTGTTCTCTGACAGTCAAAATGATTTCTTCAACACGAGAACGGACAGTCTTCTGCTGGTCTAAAGTGGTTGATTTGCTTTTCTCTGCTAAAAATACCTTTTTATCTATTATCTTCATCTGCTGGTCACCCCAATACATCCCGTATTCGGTCCAATATGTCATGAATACGGTTTGATTTTGTTGCAAAGCTTGCTTTATTAACTATTAGTCGTGTACTAATTTGATCGATTGTATCAAATACATTTAATCCATTTTCTTTCAAGGTGGTACCTGTTTCCATAATGTCAACAATAACATCAGCCATACCAATTAAAGGGGCTAGTTCAACGGATCCGTTAAGTTTAATCATTTGAACGGACTTACCCTTTTTTTGAAAATAGTTGGACGCTATACGTGGGTATTTTGAAGCAACCGTCAGCTTTTGTTTTGCCTCATACGCTTCTCGATTCACTCCAGCAACCACAAACTGACACGCACCAAACTGTAAATCCATCATGTCATAAAGATTTGAATCCGATTCCTGAATGTTATCCTTCCCTGCAATGCCAAGGTCAGCCGCCCCTGTATCGACATAAGTTGGGACATCTATTGCTTTAACATAGACCATCTTAATTTGATTGGTTTGATCATAAAATATCAGCTTTCTTGATTTAGGATGAAAATCTTCAAATTGGATTCCCGCCTGGTGTAATAACTCTATTGCCTGTTTTGCTGTTCGACCTTTACCAAGGGCTATTGTTAGGTAGTCCAATTACATTTCCCCCTTATTCCGTGTAAGCAGATTTACTAGTTTACTAACATCGTTAAATTGCCTGCATTCACCATTTTGAGTAACTACTTGATCGTTCGCTGTATAGTGTATAGTCGTTATTTCATCAAATGATTTAACCTCATCTGTCTTTGCTGTGACAATCACACGTAATCCACCCTTTCGTAATGCTTCGGCGGATTGAATCGCTTCTTTCTGTCTTACTGTGTCATAGGTGATCAGAACATCAATATGTGCTGCATCAGGTTTAAATAGATTGCCTTGATCAAGGGCCTCCAATAACACATCACTTTCACATGCAAAACCAATTGCTGGAAGATCACTTCCGATTTGGGATGCAAGTTGATCATATCTACCACCCATTAACACGGGTTTTCCCACATTCTCTACATATCCTTGAAAAATAATGCCTGAGTAATAATCCATATGATTTATCAGTCCTAAATCCAGTGATACGAAGCGATCTACATCGTACAGTTTCAGGATCTTGTGTAAGTCTTCCAGCTTTTGTATCTGTTCTACCATTGAATCACTAATTAAAAGTTCTTTAGCACGCTTTGTTACAGCAGTAAAATCACCGTATAAATAAGGGATTTGTATGAGTAAATACTGTAATTCCTCAGGGACATCACGTTTTGATAAGAATAGCTCAAGCTCGGATATGTTTTTTGCCCGAATAAGGGATTGCAGTTCCTTTATCTCAGAATCGGTGAGAGAGACTACATCCAATAAAGGACGGAAAAAACTTGCTAAACCTACTTGGATTTGAATGGATTTAAATCCAAGGTTACGTAACACCTGTACTGCTAGAGAAATTACTTCCGCGTCAGTTTCTGTCGAGCTCGGTCCATAATTCTCAACCCCAGCCTGAGTCCATTCTTTTTTACCTTGTTGATCACCAGCTAAGCGGAACACATTTTCTATGTAGAAAAGTCGCTCTGCAGCTAAGGACGGCGGGGTGGTTACTTGCATCTTTGTTATCGGAACGGTGACATCCGGGCGCATAACGAGTATTTTCCCTGTAGGGTCAATTATTTTTATCATGCTGTCATGTTTGACTGTTCCCGTGATTGATTGATACAAGTCATAGGATTCAAATGTCGGTGTTTCCACCTCTCGATAACCATAAGTTAAAAAGTTATTTTTTATTGTGCGCAGTAAGTATGCTTTCTTTGAAAAATCACTTATACTTAAATCGTCTGAACGATCAAAATTCATCAAATCATCCTTTTAACTTTATTGCTTTATCGCTTTATCTAATTAAAGTTATTTGTTAGTATAGTAGTTAACAAGGAAAAAGTCAACACAAGGAGTGTTTTTATGTTTGATTATCACGTACACAGTAATTATTCAGCGGATTGTAATACACCTATGGAAAAAAGCATTCAGCGTGCAGTTGAGTTGGGCCTGCGGGAAATTTGTTTCACAGAGCACATCGATTATGAATATCCTGACGAAACGATCGATTTTGATTTGGATTTAAGAAGCTATGATAAGCAAATCATGCAATTACAAGAAAAATATAAAGATGTCATTAAAATCAAAAAAGGGGTAGAAATAGGTGTCCAGCCATATTTGTTGGACCGATATGACCGCCTTATGGCAAATGAAGATTTTGACTTTGTCATCTGTTCCATGCATACAGCAAATAAAAAAGATCTTCATTCTGGTCATTTTTTCAAAAATATGTCAACTGCTGATGCGTATCAACTCTATTATAATGAACTGTTATATTGTGTGGAAAATTTTCAAAACTATTCCATCTTAGGTCACATCGATTTAGTGAAACGGTATCAACAGGAACCTGAGGATGAACGTTTTCATGAAGTGATTTCAGCGATTTTTAAAGAAATTATTCCTGCTGGTAAAGGAATAGAATTAAACACTTCTGGCGTTCGGTATGGTATGAAAAATGGAATGCCAAGTACAGATATTCTTAAGTTATACCTGGAAAGTGGAGGAGAAGTACTTACACTGGGCTCTGATTCACATTCTGAACAAACAATTGCGTTTCAGTTTCAGGAGTCACTAGAGCTTCTGGAATATATAGGGTTTCGCTATATTACAACATTTGAAAATCAATTACCTATTTTTCATTCAATAAAAAAGTTAAAAGGAAATGAAAATTTTTAAACCATTAAAGCATTAAGTTGGGTTAAATGCTATAATGAAAGTGAAAAAAATTTCGTATAGCTGGTGTGAGAAATGAAAAAAGTGTTACTAACTATTATTGGAATCATATCCTTAGTACTAGGGATAATTGGTATTATATTGCCACTTTTGCCAACTACGCCACTATTACTTCTTGCTGCTGCATGTTTTGTACGTAGTTCCGACAGACTGTATCAGTGGTTAATCACAAATAAATGGTTTGGGCCATATATTAAAAACTACCGCGATGGAAAAGGTATTCCTTTAAAAGCAAAAATTATAAGTATCTTATTACTATGGATTTCAATGGGGTATACCATTTTTATCGTGATCCCCCTATTTTTTTTCCAGTTTCTATTGTTTTTTATTGGTGGAATATTTACATGGGTCATTCTAAAACAGAAGACATTATATAAAGTAAGCAGGTAGGGGATAACAATTCAGTTGAAAAAGAAATACATTATGCGGGTGACAGCTCTATTAATTATTATTGTGGGTATCACCGTGATAACTTATAAACCAGAAAAAGCTGAATCAAGGAATTATGACGAACCATCTACCGTTTTCGTACATGGTTATAAAGGCACGTATAATTCTTTTGGAAGTATGCTCGATCGATTTGAAAAACAAAATAACTGGGGAAATAAAGCCTTGATCTATCGAGTTTCAAAAAATGGGAATATTAGAGTTCTCAATTTAAACAAAGGAAAGATGGATCCAGTGTTCATTCAGGTTATATTTGAAAATAATCAAGCGAGCTATGAAGATGGAGCTAAATGGTTATCACGCGTGTTGAGTCATATGAAGCAGCATTATCAAATAAACACTGTAAACATTGTAGGTCATTCTATGGGTGGCTTAGTAGCGGTTAAATATTTTCAGGAATACCAGGACAGTACCCTATTTCCAATAACTGAAAAGCTAGTTACAATTGGTAGTCCTTTTGATGGTATATACAATCAACCCTATTTCCGGATTAATCACAACCCTGCAGCAACAGATTTAAAGCCGAATTCTGCAGCACTTCAATTACTTCAATCACCTAATCAAACAGTCCCGGATAATCTAAATGTATTAAGCATTGGCAGCACCGGTGATCCAATCGCAAGGCCAAAAAGCGTTAATGCATTGCGAATGATTATACCACCAGAACAATTAAAAATGGTTATAATTAATAACGATGACTTGGGACATAGTGAATTACATGAAAGTGAGTCAGTTGATCAACTGATTAATTCTTTTTTATGGAAGAATACGAACTAAACTATTTTAAAGGAATGATTTGAGTGCAAAATTATCATCATACGTACGAAAAATTGGGGAATATTACAGCAGAGAAAAATGTGATGGTGAATGAACACTTGAACAAGCATACATATACACGTTTGGGCGGAAAAGCGGACTTTTTTGTTACTCCGGAAACGTATGAGCAGGTGCAGGAAATTGTTAAGCTGGCAAATCAGGAGAATCTACCGTTTACATTACTTGGTAATGGATCTAATCTAATTGTAAAAGACGGTGGCATCCGTGGAATTGTACTAAATCTAAAGCAATTGAACTCTATTCATACTGATGGGACAACAATTGTGGCCCAGAGTGGTGCAAGGATTATCGATACATCCCGTACTGCGTTAGGTGAAAGATTAACAGGGTTGGAATTTGCTTGTGGCATACCTGGTTCAGTTGGAGGTGCGCTGTTCATGAATGCTGGGGCATATGGTGGCGAAATCAAGGATGTGTTAGAAAGTACGATTGTAGTGGACCGAGCGGGTAATTTGCTTAAGCTATCAGCAAACGAACTAGATTTAGATTACCGTACCAGTAACATCCCGGACAACGGATACATCGTGTTAGAAGCAGTATTTTCAATGAAAAAAGGGAACTATGATGAGATTAAAGCAATAATGGATGACCTTACATTTAAAAGAGAATCTAAGCAGCCTCTAGAGTATCCATCTTGTGGCAGTGTATTCAAACGACCACCAGGCTATTTTGCGGGAAAGCTGATTCAAGATAGTGGTCTGCAAGGGAAGCAAATTGGAGGGGCACAAGTATCCTTGAAGCATGCTGGATTTATCGTCAATGTAGACGAATCTTCTGCAAAAGAGTATATTGACCTCATTCATTTTGTTCAAGACACGGTAAAGGAAAAGTTTGACGTACGTTTAGAACGAGAAGTGAAGATAATTGGTGAAGATCTGGGATAATACTAGTGTATAAAGCAGTGAACAATGTTCACTGCTTTTGTTCGCAGTAAAGAAAGTTTGAAAATTCCTTTCTGCATAAGTGCACCTAA
>NZ_JBMERP010000013.1:0-66332 GCF_049310925.1 Virgibacillus sp. DJP39
TTAAAATATTTATAAAGAAGGATACCTGGTCAATGTTTTTTGGCCATTATTTTAAAGCTGAAGGTTGATGTTAATCGTTAAAAAGGATGTAGTGCTATATATAGAAGGGTTGATAACCTCAAATCCATATATGAATTTTTCGTCTTCATTTTAGCAGTAAATTTGATGAACGATATAGTGAAATTATCCAAATAACTAGTTCTAATCGGGAGGCAATTTATAAAATGTATAGCGTATATCCTGAAATTCAACAGACTTTTTCCTACCTTTAATTTCTTAACGATCCAATCTCTTTTAATTTCTACCAATACAATATCCCCTTTATTATATGTGATTCCCACCGGGTAAGAGCTAGTTGTCTACTCGAATTTCTGTAGGTCATTTCTCATCATAATTGTCATATCAAACTCTCATATCTAATCCATGCCCCTCATGAATTGAAATGTTATATCAGAACTCTCCCTATCTTCCAGCAGATCTACTTGGTAAACCGATTAGCATAACTACTAGCTACGACAGCTTCAGGTTTAATTTTCGGCTCCAGTCCTAACGATTCCATTCGTGAAACCATTTCGTTCACAAACACCCGGGTTTTATTTCTACTGCCAGAACCGATATCGATATGCCCTTCGATGGTAAAGGACGCCCCCTTATAAATATGAGGTAACACGATATCAATAAGTTGTTGTTTTCTTTCTTCTGAAAACAGGGATACTACCTCTTCAGTTAATGTTGTCTCATAGGATATACGCTCATAAAGGTTGGTCATCTTTCTTGGTACTTTTACCTTACGTATACAAGCCCATGCGCCTTTGCTCTCGCGGTGGATTACAGTTCCCGTGATGAAAAGGGTGTGATCGGAATGGACTTGTGAGTCAGTTCCAAAGATTAAGCGGTAATTCCCTGTTACATCCTTTTTCATATACCGAACAATGTTATGAAATACTTGATCAAGAGACATACTTTCTTGACTTAAGTTTTGGAACACATAATCATTTGTCATTGCTCTACATTCCCTTCCTATAATAGAACAGGTTGGTTAATTTTGTATTGTACATATAACAATGGGATGAACTTATAATAACTAATGTGGCTAAATTTATACTATGTATACTTTTCATAAAAAGTTTATTTGCTACGTGGGGTCGAGTTTTCCTTGTCGTGCTGAAAACGCAACAGTTAAGGATAGACGATAGTTAAAAGACTAAAACAAAAGAGCAAAGGGCCTTATAGCCCTTTGCTCTTAGTTATAAGTTATAGATTTTTTTCATAGTTATTACAGTACAGGATAAAGCGCTGTATTTGCTAGTTTAATCATGGTCATTAGGATCGTATTTAGGAATGCTGCAACATATACATTTCCAGTTTTTCTAAATAGGAATGTATTGAAGATAGCAGCGATTGCTAATACAGGTACTAAACCGATTACGATGATAGACGATAGCGATTCTGAGGGATATCCTGCTATAAACAGTAGTCCATAGTGATAAGCCAAGTAAAGAACTAACCCGCCTACGAAATATAAAATGGAAGCGATATTTCCTTTAAGTCCGTTAAACTTCTCTCCCACAGTATTCATAGTAATAGAAATATCAACGACTTGGCTTAATCTCATTCCATAAGCATGTTTGTAAAAAATGGTTCCATGGATGCGTTTCATTTGGTTGATAAATGATTCGTTCTCCATCATTAACTTCATAACCTTACCAGCTTACAGATTTTTCGGGTTACCTAAAAATCCTTGTCCTTCTTCTGTCGCAACGTAATTCTTCTTCACAACAGATTGTCCAGCTTGATTTGCTCATTATCAAAGAAAAGTTCGTCATATACACCAGCAATTTTTCTAAAACCATTTTCCTGGAAGTCAGCTTCATCTAAGACAACTGCATTCGTTGAAGAAAACCCACCCATGATAGCGTAGTAATAATTTGATGTCGAACGAAATACGAATACATCATTAATGATGCGTACCGCTGGCATGTAGAGAGGCAGAAGTAATACTTCGCATCTATGAGAACATACGTCAATAACGTCTTATAATTTGAAAACTAGTATTTTAGTCCAAGGTAGAGAAGCTTACTTAAATTAATCAGCAGCACAGGCAGTCATATAGTAGTTCACCAGTTACAGAAAAGGTTGTTGGCTCTAGTAAAGATTAATAAGTGAATATAAATTTATAAATAGTTAAAAAATTGTTGCAATTTTGACAAATTAGAATTATAATTAAAAAAATTAAGCAAAGGGGAAGTTACTTTGGGACAAAGTGTTAACAGTTTACAGTTAACTTTTGAAAATAAGGTGGTTGTTGTTACAGGTGCAGCACATGGTATAGGAAGGTCAATATCTAATGAATTCGCTATCCGAGGTGCGAATGTAGCTGCTACAGACATACTTGAGACACCGTTAACTGAATCTAAAAATGAAGTAGAAAGTAATATTAAGGCAACAGGATCCATCGGTAAAATAAGTGCATACATTTGTGATGTGTGCAATTCAGAAGATGTGAATAGTTTAGTAGAAGAAGTTATGAATGACTTTGGAAGAATAGATATATTGGTTAATGTTGCTGGTGGGGTTGTTGGTCAAGTTCATAAACCTATCGAACTTGTATCAGATGAAGAGTGGGAAAAAGTCATAGATGTAAATTTGAAATCTGCATTTTACATGGTTCGTTCGGTTACACCATATATGAAAAAAAATAAGTATGGAAGAATTGTTAATATATCAAGTGGGGCTGGAAGAAGTAGTAGCCTAACAGGAATTCAAGCCTATACCAGCGCTAAGGCTGGACAAATTGGTTTTACTAGACAAATGGCACGTGAGCTTGGCAAGTATGGGATCACCGTTAACAATGTCGCACCTGGTTTCGTGTTATCTAATCCATCAACACAAAAACAGTGGGATGCAATGACGGAAGAACAACAATTGAAATTAGTAGATTCGATCTCAGTAAAAAGGTTAGGTGTTCCTGAGGATATTGCTCATCCAGTACTATTTTTCGCATCAGACTTTGCAAGTTATGTAAGTGGTCAAGTAATCTCAGCAGATGGCGGCTTACAACTTTTTTAGGAGGAAACACATGACAATCACAATTATTGGATCAGGTGCAATAGGTGGAGTTCTTGGAGCTCACTTAGTTCGAGGAGGTAACAAGGTAATCTTTTGTGACATTGTTGAAGAACATGTAGAAAAAATAAATAATGAAGGGCTCACCATTGAAGGGCCTGACGAAATTTTCACTGTGAGAGGAACAGCCTATACTCCAGAAGAATTAGCTAAAAAGAATCAAATTTTGGATACCGTATTCCTTTGCGTGAAAGCACATCATACTGAAGAAGCATTAAGACCTTTTCTGGCATTATTAGATAAAAACTCGCAAGTTGTTTCCCTACAAAATGGCTTGTGTGAACGACAAATTTCAAATTTAATAGGAGCCAAACGAACAATTGGCTGCTTTGTTAACTTTTCAGCTGATTATTTGGAACCAGGTCGAATTCTATATGGTGGAGTTGCGTCGTTATATCTTGGTGAATTAAATGGTGAAATCACCCCAAGAATTCTCAATTTAAAAGAAAAACTTCAATGCTGGGGGCCCGTGCAAGTAACGGATAATATTTGGGGCTATCTTTGGGGGAAAATGTCATATGCTGGTTTACTATATAGTACGGCTTTAGTTGATGAAACAATGGCAGGGGTTGTACAAAAACAAGAGTTAAGAGAAACCTTAATGGAATTGTGTTCAGAGATTTTGGAAACAGCAGACAAAGAATCAGTTTCACCACTAGGCTTTGACGATTGGGAGCCATCACTCGTATACCCGAGACAAAAGCGTGACAAAGAAAAGCTGGATTTACAGTTAAAAAAACTAACAAATAGAATGGCATCAAATAAGAAAACCAAAAGTGGCATTTGGAGAGACTTAGCAGTCCGTAAAAGGAAGACAGAGGTTGATGCACAGCTTGTGCCCATTTTAGAAATCGCTAAAAATCATCGGCTGGATACACCACTTCTTTCAGCTTTGGTAACTACTATTAAAGAGATTGAAGATGGTACAAAGCAAATGAGTTGGGATAATCTTTATGAGCTTAAGAAAATCTATCAATCTTTACCTAATAAAGTAAGTTGAATGGGAGTTGTATTGAGAGATGATTCTTGATCATAGATCGTTATCTGACGATGTAGCAACAATTATTAGAAAAATGATACTAAATGGAGAATTAAATCCTGGGGGAAGAATTAATCAAGCACAACTAGCGGATAAATTTAGTATTTCCAGAGGACCTATTCGTGAAGCCTTGAAGTTACTCGAAAATGAAGGATTAATTAAACATGAAACAAACAGGGGAACATTTGTTGCAACACTTTCCAAACAAGATGCTTTTGAAATTTACACGTTAAGAGCGCTATTAGAAGGAGAAGCTGCTCAACTTGCTCTTACCCATCTAACAGAAGTGGATTTCGCGAAATTAGAAGGACTTATTGATCAGTTCTATCATTCAATGAAAGAACAGGATTTAGAGAGTCAGGCCCAATGTGACATCCTTTTTCATAGCACTATTGTTGCAGCGTCGAGACATACCCGTTTAATAAACATTCATAAGCATCTAGATACTCAAGTAGGTGCCATGTATTTAACTGTTGCAAATCAAGTACCCATGCGAGTAGACCAGGTGGTAGAAAATCACAGAGTATTACTAGATGCATTACGAACTAAAAATCAAAAGAAGATAAAAGAGGCATTTTCTGAACATTATACGACAGCGTTGAAAGATCTATCCGGAGTTGCTCAACTTCAAGAATAAAAAGGTGGTGTAATTATGCTTTTAGAAGTAAAGGACTTGTCCTTATCTTTAAAAAGAGAAGGTAAATACTCGAAAATACTTGATCAAATCTCCTTCAAAATAGACAAAGGTGAAACCGTAGGAATCGTAGGGGAGTCAGGATGCGGAAAAAGTATGACCGCCTTATCTCTTATGCGGTTACTTCCTGATAAGGCTCGATTGGAAGGGACTGTAGAACTAGAAGGAGAAAAAATAAATGATTTTTCTAAGCGCAAGCTGCAAAAATCCCGTGGAAATCAGATGTCGATGATCTTTCAGAATCCACTTACTTCTCTCAATCCACTTCAAACGGTTGGAAGGCAAATTGAGGAGTCTTTAATTTTACACACAAATATGAGTAAAAGGGAACGAAGAGCTAGAGTAATTCAGCTATTAGATGAAGTTGGTTTACCTCGAGCGGACGAATTAATTGACGAGTACCCGCATCAACTGTCAGGTGGAATGAGGCAGAGAATTATGATTGCAATCGCGATGGCCTGTGCACCTCAGTTACTCATTTGTGATGAGCCAACGACAGCATTGGATGTTACGATACAAGCACAAATTTTAGAATTAATGAACAAAATTAAAGAAGAAACTCAAATGGGTATTATTATGATTACCCATGACATGGGTGTCGTTGCCGAGGTGTGTGACCGAGTTATTGTTATGTACGCTGGCAGAGTTGTTGAAGAAGCACCAGTAGTCGAATTATTTGAAAATCCGAAGCACCCATATACTAGAGGACTGCTTAACTCAATACCCAAGCTTGGAAAACGGAAGCTTCAACTTGGATCTATTCCTGGAACAGTGCCCACGCCTGAAAACATGCCTAAGGGTTGTCGTTTTGCTGATCGATGTGAACATGCGATGGATATATGTAAAACGACTTCACCTCAAATGACTCAAATAAAGGAAAATCATCAGACAGCATGTTGGCTCTATGACGAGGGGGGGAACAAGAATGGCACTACTCGAAGTGAAAAACCTGAAACAGCACTTCATCACTAAAAAAGGATTTCTAAGTGAAAAAACAATTATAAAAGCAGTTGATGGTGTAACTCTAGAGATTGAAGAAGGGCAAACATTAGGAATAGTTGGCGAATCTGGTTGTGGGAAATCTACTCTTGGTCGCTCCGTCTTGCGCTTAGTTAATCCAACTGAAGGAAACGTCAAATTCAAAGGCCAAGAAGTCACGGATATGACTCCCAAACAAATGAAGGAGTTAAGAAAAGAGATGCAGATCGTTTTTCAAGATCCGTATGCATCACTTAATCCAAGGAATACTGTTCGTCAAATACTTGAGGCGCCTTTAATTATCCATAAAATAGGGTCGAGGAAAGATAAAAGAGATATCGTCGAGAATCTGATTGACAAAATTGGATTGAGAAAGGAACAACTCAGTAATTATCCTCATGAATTTTCAGGGGGTCAAATGCAGCGGATTGGCATCGCTAGAGCATTAACTTTAAATCCAAAACTAATTGTTGCAGATGAGCCGGTTTCGGCTCTAGATGTATCCGTGCAATCTCAAGTATTAAACTTGATGCTTGATTTACAACAAGACATGAATTTAAGTTACATGTTCATATCGCACGATTTATCGGTTGTACAGCATATATCCGATAAGGTTGCAGTTATGTATTTAGGAAAGGTTGTTGAGATTGCAGATGTAGAAAACCTCTACAAGCACCCGATGCATCCTTATACACAAGCGCTTTTATCTGCATTGCCGATACCAGATCCCACGCAAAAAAGGGATCGAATTATCTTAGAAGGAGATCTGCCAAGCCCAGCGAACCCACCATCTGGTTGTCCATTTCATACAAGGTGTCCAATCGCAACGAAGGAATGTGCAGAAATAGTTCCAAATCTGGAAGAAAAGTCAACCGACCATTTTGCAGCTTGTATTCATGTATAGACAGCAGAAAGTGGATGAACTCATGGAAGGGAGTACAGATGGATGGATGCCTTACGATTTGTAGCCAAACGATTGCTATTAATGATCCCCATTTTAATTGGGATTAGTATCTTAACATTTACTATCTCTAATACCATTCCTGGAGATCCTGCCCGACTCATTTTAGGACCAAAGGCTACACCAGAGGGCTTAGCGGAGCTTCAAGAGGAAATGGGATTAAATGATCCGCTCTATGTTCAATATGGTAGGTATATGGTAGGGATTTCCCAGGGGGACTTAGGGGAAAGCACGTATTCCCAACGTCCAGTAGTAGACGATTTAGTCAGATATTTTCCAGCAACATTTGAACTGACGATGTTTGCCATGGTACTAACTGTACTGATTGGGATTCCATTTGGGATTATAAGTGCAAGTAGGAAAGATAAATTGGCCGATCAATTTACAAGGATATTAGCACTGATGGGGGTGGCCATGCCCGCCTTCTGGTTAGGGTTACTGTTCTTACTATTCTTTTATTTGAAGCTTGGAGTATTCCCAGGATCAGGAAGATTAGACATGGGCATGTCACCTCCAGACCATATTACTGGAATGTACACAATCGATGCTTTACTTACAGGGAACTGGACAGTCTTTAAAGCAGCAGTGATGCATTTGATTTTGCCAGGGATCACTCAAGCAGCAATTACGATAGGGATGATTACTCGTATGACACGCTCAAGTATGCTTGAGGTGTTATCAAGTGATTACATTCGAACCGCGCATGCTAAAGGAGGTTCGGAAAATAGAGTCTTGTATGGTCACGCTTTAAGAAACGGTGTAATGCCAGTTATTACTTTATTAGGAATGGCATTTGGGCATGCGTTAGGAGGAAGTGTACTAGTTGAATCAGTTTTTTCTTGGCCAGGGCTTGGTAAATATGCAGTAAATGCTATAAACTATTTAGATTTTCCAGCAGTTATGGGGGTTACCTTGCTGATTGCTGTCATGTTTATTCTTGTAAATCTTATTATTGATACATTGTATTTCTTTATTGATCCACGTTTGAAACATAACTAAGGGGGAGTGAGGTAAATTGATACGTAGAGTTACTAGTAGTCCTTTAACAATGATCGGGATCATTATCGTTTTAATCATCCTATTAACTGCTGCATTTGCTCCGTTAATTGCTACTCATGACCCGAGTGAACCAGCAATACTTGATAAATTACAACCACCTAGTGCTGAACATTATTTCGGGACTGATGAAGTAGGAAGAGATATTTATAGCAGAATTGTCTATGGAACAAGAATTTCTTTGCGTATTGGTTTGTTAGTTGTGTTAATTTCATTCCCGATTGGAACCATTCTAGGTGCAATTGCAGGTTACATCGGTGGACGAGTTGACCAATTTATTATGCGAATAACAGATATATTCTTGTCCTTTCCAGGCATTATCTTGGCAATGTCAATTGCAGCAGCCTTAGGGCCGTCGATAGAGAACGTGTTGCTCGCCTTAGCCGCAACTTGGTGGCCGTGGTACACAAGGATTGTCCGATCATCGGTACTATCATTGAAAAATTTAGAATTTATTGAGGCATCCCGAGCCTTAGGTGCTAATCCCTTTCGAATCCTTTTTAAAGAAATAATCCCGAATTCGATTGCACCAGCTACGATTCAAGCTTCACTAGATTTAGGAATGGTTATTTTAGCTGCAGCAGGCTTAAGCTTTATCGGCCTTGGTGCACAACCACCTTCTCCCGAATGGGGCGCGATGCTATCGAACAGCCGTGAAATATTGAGAGATGCATGGTGGGCAGCCACCTTCCCCGGTGTTGCTATTTTAATTACCGTATTAGGCTTCAATTTACTGGGAGATGGCTTGAATGATGTGTTAGACCCTAAGCAACGTTAACACTCTATGAATTCATAGATAGCCTACTTGAAAGGGGGATCGCGTTTATCGGTTCATTTCATATTTTCACTAAAACGAGGGGGAAACAAAATGAAAGTTAAAGTCCATTGGTTTAAATTGGTTTTACTTCTTTTCGTAGTTACAGTTGCGCTTGTAGGTTGTCAGAATTATGGTGATGAAAATACAAATGGGGACGCAGATTCAACAAGTGATCAAACAGACAATAAGGATTCAAATGATGTAGATGAACCAGCCGGCAACGAAAACTTTAATGAAGAAGTATTTAACTTTGCAACAAACCAAGATTTACCACACCTTGACCCACATGGTTCTGCGGCAAACACGTCATTCCGTGTGACTTATATGTTGTATGACCGCTTAGTAACGTATGAAGGAACGTCAACAGAGCCACAACCAATGTTAGCAAAAACATGGGATATTTCAGATGATGGTTTAGAATATACATTCCATTTAGTTGAGGATGCTACATTCCATGATGGTTCACCTGTCACAGCAGAAGCAGTAAAGTACTCCTATATTCGTGCAATCAATGTTGGTAAATCTGCTGCAGGTATTTTTAACAAGGTAATTGATGAAAATAGCTTCGATATCATCGATGAGCATACGATTAAAATCACTTTGAAGAAGCCGTTTGCGCCATTTGTTAGTACACTAGGAACCGTGTATGCGAACATTTTTAATCCTAACCTAGAAGAAAATGCTGGGGATGATCTTGGACAAAGCTTCCTTGCTGAAGAAGAAGTAGGTTCAGGCCCTTATATTCTTGAGAGCTGGGATCGAGGGGAATCACTAGTAATGAAAGCAAACCCAGATTATTGGGGAGAAGCTCCTACGATGGAAACAGTTAACATTCAGTTTGTTTCAGAACCTTCTACCGCCCGTCTAATGTTAGAAAAAGGTGAAGTTGATTTACTTGATAACACCATGATTTCGCCAGAAGTACTTAGTCAGATGGAAGGAACAGACGGAATAAATATTGCACACTCTACTGGCTACCAAATTGACTACATGCCAATGAATATTGAAAGTGGTGTATTAGCTGATGTGAATGTACGTAAAGCAATTGCTCACAGTATCAACTATGACGCGTTAATTGAGAGTGTTTATTTAGGCAAAGCAGAGCGTATTGGTGGAGCAGTTCCTGCTGGTATGTTTGGTTACAATCCTGATGCAAAGCTTTATGATTATGATTTAGATAAAGCGAAGGCATTGTTGGATGAAGCAGGTTATGAAGAAGGCGAGATCAATCTAGAAATTGCTATTTCAGAGAATAATGAAGTGCGTAGTAATACAGCATTACTTTTACAGTCTGATTTATCTAAGGTTGGTATTAATCTAGAAATCAAGACATACGCTTGGCCAACATTCTTGGATCTAGTAACAAATGGAGAGCATGATTTCGGTCTAGTATCATGGACGCCAGATTATCCGGATCCAGACTATAATCTATGGTACTTTGCACACTCATCTAGTAAAGGCCCAGGGTTCAACCTTGCATTCTATGAAAATAGTAAAGTGGATGCTTTGTTAGAAGAAGCAAGAAGGAAAACGGATGAGGACGTTAGAGCAAAAAACTATAAGGAAATTCAGGATATTATGGCTGAAGAAGTTCCTTACATTTTCGTAGCTCAACCGAATCTTCAAGCCGCTATGAGAAATTGGGTGAAAGGCTATGAACTTAACCCAATGAATACATGGTATGTACCTTTCCACAAAATTACAAAAGTAGAAGAATAATCATCAAATACGGAAGTGCGGTTTATTTAACAACCGCCTTCCAATTTTTATAAATAAAGAAGGGATGACTCAGATGGGTAATGTATGGGAAATTGGAAATTTATCTGTTACTGAAGGTAATAAAGTAAAGGACTATTTAGAACTTCCAACCGTTGAGGAAAAACTTCCAGCCTTTGTGGTGAACGGATCTGAAGCAGGACCTAAGGTATTAGTTTTAGGTGGTATTCATGGTTGTGAATATACCTCGATTGATGCAGCCCAAAAAGTAGGTGCAGAACTAGAGCCAGCACAAGTTAAAGGTAAAGTGATTGTTCTTCCTATTGCAAATCCAGCTTCATTTTATGCCCGTAGTATTTATGTTCACCCAAGAGATCAGAAAAACTTAAACCGGATGTTTCCTGGTAAAGAAGATGGAACTGATGCGGAGCGCTTAGCGTACTGGCTAAATGAATCTATTTTTAAGCAAGTTGATTTTGTCATTGATCTTCATGGTGGAGATATGATTGAGGCATTAGTCCCATTCACAATTTATCATATAACAGAAGACAAAAAAGTATTAGAAACTTCGAAGGAAATGGCCTCTCTTTTTGATATTGATTATGTGATTGGTAGCAGTGGTCAGGTACCAGGATCTACATATGGCTGTGCAGCTGAACAAGGCATACCTGCTATTATTGCTGAAGCAGGTATGCAAGGCATTATGAGTAAGAAACACTCTATTAATCTTCAAGATGGTGTAAAAAATATCCTGGTTTCACTAGGGTTACTAAACGGTGAAGTAAATAAGAGTGAATCAACCTATATTTCTGTTTTTGATTGGTATCGTTCAGATATAAAGGGACTATGGTATCCCGACGTTGAGATCGGCAATACAGTAACCAAGGGACAATATCTAGGAAGACTAGCTAATGAGTTTGGTGAGACGGTTAAAGAAATTACGTCTGATACAGAAGGCATTGTGTTGTTTTTGGTAACATCACTTGCTATTAACGATAACGATCCGCTATTAGCTGTAGGGGCTTAATAAAATGACTCATCTATTAGATAAATCGCTAGTAGAAATAGCTGAACTGTATCGCCAAAAGGAAGTTTCCCCTGTTGAAGTGACAGAAAAAGTATTTGAACGACAGAGAAAGCTTGAACCAAAGCTTAATGCCTTTATTACGCTTATGGAGGAAGATGCGATCAAACAAGCACAAACTGTAGAAAAGCAATTTTTAAATAACCAGAGTCTACATGTATTAGCGGGGATCCCATATGCAGTAAAGGATTTATTTTATACAAAAGATATGCTGACAACCTGTGCCTCAAATATCTTAAAAAACTACAAACCTGACTACACAGCAACCGTACTAAGTAAGCTGTCTAAAACGAACGCTATCCTTTTTGGAAAGAATAATATGCTGGAGTTTGCCTATGGGATTGTTCATCCTGATTTTGGTCAAACGAATAATCCTTGGGATGTTACCAAGACATCAGGTGGTTCATCAAGTGGTTCCGTAGCAGCCGTAGGTAGTGGAATTGGTTATTTTTCATTAGGAACGGATACAGGTGGTTCGATTCGTATTCCTGCTTCCTATTGTGGGACTGTAGGCCTGAAACCAACTCGTGGACTAGTTAGTACCTATGGTGTATTCCCTTTATCATGGTCACTTGATCATGCTGGACCCATCACGAGAAATGTTAAAGATGCGGCTGTTGTGTTGGATGTAATTGCTGGGTATGACCCTAACGATCAACACTCCGTAAAAGGAAAGCTAGGTAAGTTGGATTTCGAATATTTTGATAGATTCAAAACCCCAAAAAGAGTTGGTATTTTGCCGTATGAAAAGTTGATTGGTCTTGAAGCCAGTGTAAGCGAAGTATATTATCAAACATTAAAGATCGTACAATCCCTTGGATGGGAATTAGTTGAAATAGATATAAAAAATTGGAATCGTACGGAAGAAATAATTATGAATGTCTTGCTACCAGAAGCAGCGCAGATTCACCAGCATTGGATTGGTCGTAAAGCTGAGTATGCTGATCTAACTTTCAAACAAATTGAGGTAGGGATGCAGCATAAAGCAGTCGATTATTTAAATGGGTTGGAGGACCTTAGTCGTTATACTGATAGCGTATCCGACCTGTTTACACAGATCGATGTAATTTTAACTCCGACCGTAGGCTTTTCTGCTCCAGCAGAGGATCCTGAGATTGGTAGTGAGGAATTAAATGAAATGATGTTTACTGGTCCTTTTAATATTTCTGGTCACCCAGCAGTCACCCTGAATATGGGTTTTACCGACAAAGGACTTCCTGTTGGAATGCAACTAGTAGCACCGCATTTTCATGATATGGAGCTATTACAAGCTGCCTTTCAATTAGAACAAACACAATCTAAGAAACTACCACCGGTCATAACCGAAAGTGGGAGCTAATAAAATATGACAGATATACTAACTTATTTAAAAAATAATCAAAAAAACATCGAAGAGACCTTGCTTCAATTAGTTGAAGCGGAGTCTCCTTCAAAAAATAAGCAGCTAACGGATCAATGCGGTCTTATTTTAAAACAAAGCTTTGAAGAGCTTGTTGGCGGCGGCGTTGAAACGATTGAAAAAGAAATAGTAGGTAATCAATATCGTTTCACATACAGCAATGGAACGGAAGATGAGCAACTGTTAATCATTGGTCACTATGATACTGTCTGGGACCAAGGTACAATCCCCGTTAAAAGGGAAAACGGAAAGTTATTTGGACCCGGCACGTTTGATATGAAAGGTGGATTAACCATCACGCTTTGGGCACTTCGAGCCTTAAAGGAGCTTGGCTATTTCGGAAAAAGAAAGGTTGTTTTTTTAGTTACTTCAGATGAAGAGATTGGTAGTGAACATTCTCGGGAGTTGATTATCGAGGAAGCTAAGAAAAGTTCCTATGTGTTTGTGCCTGAATCGAGCATATCTCCTTCGGGAGGAGTTAAAACCTTCCGAAAAGGAATGGGCATCTATAAGCTTGTCGTTCATGGAAAGTCAGTACATGCTGGTATTGATCCGTGGTCAGGAGCAAGTGCCGTTGATGAATTAGCACTTCAGCTTGCAGATATTAAAAAACTGGATAACAGAGAAGAAGGTATTTCGATTAATATTGGTACCATTTCGGGTGGGACCCGGACTAATGTCGTTGCTGGTTATGCAGAAGCAGCTATTGATTTACGTGTTCGAACAAAAGCACAAGCTGAAGCACTTGAAGTAGCTATTTTGAACAGACCTCAATTTGTTGAAGGAACCACAGTGGAGGTGCAAGGTGGTATAAATCGTTACCCGCTTGAGCGGACAGAAGTGGTATTAGAATTATTTGAACAGTTGAAGGAAATAGCAGTTGAACATGGCTATGAGCTTGAACAAGGAAAGTCAGGTGGTGCCAGTGATGGTAATCTGACAGCTGGTGTTGAGACTCCAACCATTGATGGACTTGGTCCAGTCGGAGATGGTGCACATGCAGAAAATGAGCATGTGGTATTGGAAAATTTGCCTTATCGTGCTGCATTACTTGCTGAATTAATTAAACGTAATCTTGGCTAAGGAGCTAAAAGCATATGGATATGATGACGATAAATTTAAGTCAGTTCAAAGAAATTGAAGGAAAAATAAATACCGTTCTTGTTCCGATTGGAATGATCGAGGCACATGGCCCCCATTGTGCATTGGGTACAGATGTCCTGATCCCGAGAGAATTTGTAAAACGGTTAGAAGAATCGGTAGGAGATAGAATTTTGATGGCTCCAGAAGTTACCTATGGTCACTCATGGGGCCTTGCGCCATTTGTCGGAACCATTGATGTATCGTCTGAGGCTTTTTCAAATTATGTCCTTGATATTTGTAAAGGTTTTTACAAAAATGGCTTTGAAAATATCATCTTGTTTAATGGCCATGGTGGGAATATCTCAAGCTTGGATGTTGTAACGGAAAAGCTTGCAGATATAGGGATAAGGACTTTAACGATAAATTGGTTTATCGATTATCGGGAAGATATCAAAAAGATTGCGCCAGACCCAGGTCATGCGGGAGAAGATGAGACATCATTAGTGCTGGCTATTAATGAAAATTATGCTTATACCGATGGCGTTGGCAGTCATGAAATTCCACTGCCTAAGCGCTTCAGATTTAAAGATGGAGGTAAGACGCTTTATCCTAAAGCATTTTCTGGCAATGCCGGGAAAGCGACAGCTGAAAAAGGTGAACAATTGTATCAAATGTTAACAGAACTGGTACTCAAGGACATTGAAAAGCTTTGGGACATAGAAAACGAAGGAGGAAAATAATATGGTATTACGCTGGACTTCTGAACCGGTTGGAGAAGGAATTGTAGATATTGTATTAAGTTTAAATGAGCAGACAAAAAAACTACATGGGCAGGAGGTGGCAACGGCTAGCTACAGTGATGTCAAGTCTTCATTAACTAATTTTGATCAAATTGGTCGGAAGATTGATGAAGTGGAACATGCAATCAAGGATGTAAAAGGACATCCGGGTAGATATCTTCGTTCTATGGTTAATGCGTATCGGTATTATGGCCGTAGTCTCCAAGGGGATAGCCTTCCTTATTCAGAATACATTTTAAATATTCAAGAGCTACCATCGACACTAATTACGGAAGAAACAATTCTACAACAAAAAGCAGTTGTTGAAGAAGGGTTAACAAGGCTGGGCTATAAGGGTACGTTGAAAGAAAAAGCAGACAAATGGCATGAGGATACGATTATAGACCCTGAGCAGGTTGTCGCTGTAGCAGAATCCATGAGGGAAAAAAGCAAGGCTGGTACATTGAAGCGAGTGATTGGGTTACCTGAACAGGATGGACTTGATTCTATTAAGTCAACTCGTGGTGTGTTTTGGAGTGGTTATTCCAAATATGTAGGTGATTTTCGTGGGAATCTAACGTTCAATATCGACCGTCCATGGACAGAACCGGTCCTAGGTCAAATCATGACTCATGAAGGATATCCAGGGCATCAGGCTTTTTATTGCCGTTGGGACTATTTATATCAACAAGGAAAGCTACCAATTGAGGCATCATACTATTTGATTAATAGCCCAACTAATGCCTTGTTTGAAGGTGGACCTGAAAGTGCACTTCACTTCTTAGGTTGGGATCGTGATGAACAAGAAACAGAAGGAATTACATCAGATGCGAAGCAGCAATACAAGTTAGCTCGCGATTATATTGATATGCAACGAATGGCTCAGACCAATGCTTGCTATTTATTTAATAATGGTGATATGACAAAGGAAGAATCGATAGAATACATGGTGCGTATTGGTAACTTAACGGATATTGAAGCAAAAAATTGCTTCCGCTTCTTCTCTGACCCCGTCCAAAAAACGTACTATCCATCTTATTACTATGGACGTTGGATGGTAGGTAAAGCTTATGATTCTGTTTCAAAAGAGAAAAGAGAAGATTTTTTCAATATTTTATACGATACACCACATACAACGAACACCTTTATTGATGCTGTCGGTCAATTAACTGGGAACGATTTCAAACCATTTGAATGCGTCAAAACAGCGAAAGAAGACTACGTGTTGTAAGAATATTATAGCGATACTGATTTCAACGGGAAACAAAGATAGAGTAGCGGTCTCTGATTGGGGCCGTTGCTTTTTAAGAAGGGAGCTAACTAGGATGAAAGCAGTATTAAATCATGACCATGAGCAGTTAATTGAATCTGTATCTGGAGATCAACTGATGTCCTATACGGAACAAATTTCAAAAGAAGTGCGAATGTCTGGATCGGAGGAAGAGCTTCACGCTTTTCAATACGCTAAAGATGTGCTTGATGGTTTTGGAATAGATACAAAGCTTAGCTTCCATTATGGCTACATCAGTTTGCCGGTAGCTGCTTCATTGCAAGTAGATGGGACAGATTACCCTTGTATCACCCATTCCATGTCAGTATCAACTGGAGAATCAGAATTGAATGGCGAACTTGTCTATGTTAGAGAACTACATCAAGAGGTTCAAGTCTCTGGGAAGATTGTATTAGCAGAAGGGATTGCTACCCCAGGTGCAGTAGAAATTTTGGAAAATGCAGGAGCATTAGGTGCTATTTTTATCAATGGACCAATCACTCATGAAATGATTGTTTCACGCGTATGGGGTAATCCGACTCCAGAGTCAAAAAAACAACTACCAACCCTTCCTGTTATTTCTATTACTGATACAGTAGGAAGTCAGTTGAAAAATAAACTCTACCAGACTACCGAAAAGATACTCGTTTGGTTTAAGACTATTGTTGATACAGGGTGGAGAAAGATCCCAACCTTGATTGCTGATATCAAAGGTGAAGTAGAACCAGACAAATTCGTACTATTTAGTGGGCATATTGACTCCTGGCATTATGGTGCGATGGATAACGGAAGTGCAAATGCAACAATGCTTGAGGTAGCGCGTGTAATAACCGAG
Organism: Virgibacillus sp. DJP39; assembly: GCF_049310925.1. Taxonomy (NCBI): domain Bacteria; kingdom Bacillati; phylum Bacillota; class Bacilli; order Caryophanales; family Bacillaceae; genus Virgibacillus; species Virgibacillus sp. DJP39. The sequence continues at coordinate 16,838 of NZ_JBMERP010000013.1, forward strand.
CAAAAAAATCCGTTGAGAAGGAGTTTGCGTCTCGCTTTTTGGTCTGGCCATTCTCACGGAAGATACGCGGGTTCAACCTATTACTGTGACACAAATTGGGAAGACCTCCGTGAAAATTGTACGCTCCATGTCTATATCGACTCAGTCGGTGGAAAAGGTGCATCTATTTTAGGTGAAAGTAACTGTATGGTAGAAACAAAAGACTTTGGAGGGTCTTTAGTTGAGAAATTAACAGGTGAAACGTTTATTGGGAAGCGATTTGGCAGAGGTGGGGACCAATCCTTCTGGGGCGTTGGAGTTCCAGCTTTGTTCATGGGTCTATCTGAACAGCCCATTAGTGATGATGTTGCATCCCAAACATTAGTTAAGTTATTTGGTGGCATAAAGTCAGGGGGATTTGGTTGGTGGTGGCATACAACTGAAGATACGTTAGATAAATTGGATAAAGATAACTTGAAGCGGGACTGCCAAGTATACACAGCAGTTATCTATGATGCATGTACACGAACCATTTTGCCAATAAATCAAGCAGCTGCGGCAATAGAACTCAAAGATGCTCTTGTGGCTTACGCAAAATTGGCGGGTAACCGAATGGACTTGTCTATTGCAATTGAAAGGGTTGAAAAAGTAGAAGAGCTAGCGGAGGAAATTTATAGCACGATTCAAAATAAGAGTTGGTCCAATCAAGAAGCTTTTCGAATTAATCAGGGCATTTTGGAATTATCGCATTCCTTAATTCCGTTAAATTATGTTAGTGGAGATATGCACGATCACGACTTAGCCATGAACCAACCACCCATTCCTTTATTAAAGAATATTGCCATCTTGGCTGATTTGGAAGAAGGCAGTGATGCATTTCATGAATGGCAAACTGCACTGAAACGGCAGTTAAATAAAGTGGAGTATACATTGTTACAAGCGATTAGAACAGCTGAAGCGTTGTTGAAATAGTAGCTAGCTACAGGTATCAGTATTTTAAAGGAGGAATTTACATGTCTACAGTTAAAGGTAAGGTCATTATTATCACAGGTGCATCAAGTGGAATTGGTGCAGCAACCGCACTGAAGTTTGCAGGAGAAGGAGCTAAGGTGGTACTTGCTGCTCGTAGAGAAGAACGACTTATTCAATTAAAACAAAAGATTGAACAAGAAGGCGGTGAAGCGGTTATAAAAGTAACAGACGTGACTTCCTATGAAGACATGCAGGAATTGGCCACCTTCACGATTAAAACCTATGGCCAAGTTGATGTGATGTTCAACAATGCAGGCCTTATGCCATTATCCTTCATGGATAAATTAAAAGTTGATGAATGGGATCGAATGATTGATGTAAATGTCAAAGGTGTACTTTATGGTATCGCGGCGGTTTTACCATATATGCAACAACGAGATAGTGGTCATATCATCACCACTTCCTCCGTTGCAGGGCATGGTGTATTTCCGTCAGGTACTGTTTACTGTGGTACTAAATTTGCTGCACGCATATTTATGGAAGGATTAAGCAAAGAGTTAGCCCAGACCAATATCAAAACAACAAGCATTTCACCGGGAGTTGTTGAAACTGAGTTAGCTGATTTCATCACTGACCAAGATATTAAACCTAAATTTGAAGACCCTAATTTACCTTCTATTACTGGCGAAGATATTGCAAACGCTGTTTATTACGCTGTGTCACAACCAGCAAGCGTTGCAGTTAATGAAGTGATAATTAGGCCTACTAATCAAGGTTAAGAGGTGCGAACCCTTTTATATCTAGCTTTCCTATATTGTGTGGAACAGGAATTTTTAAATAATAGTTATTACAATTTTTTGATGGAGAGGGTAGGTGATTAGAATGGGAACTAGGAATCAAAGTAAACAAACTGAAGTAATGAGTCGTTTACAGAGTGCAGGTATAAAAGTGTTTCCAGAAAAAAATCGCCCAAGAACGGAAAGTATTCTGGAATAGTTGGAAGTGAAAGAAAAAAGCGAGTGTTAAGTTTAAAGAGGTCGAATTGGTCTTTTTTTATTTGGAATAACATCATCTACATTGGGAATACAAATGAGGTGTTCTAACAATGTATAATAATAATGAAAAGCAAAACGAAACTTTTCATCAAGAGCAACAAAAAATTATTAAGCGGTTAGAAGCAGCTGTATTAGAGCGTCTATTGGTAAAGAAGTAGGTCGAAGTTATTCAGGTATCATAGGGATAATAGATAAGTTCTAAATGTAGATTTACTAGATGTTTACGATTATTATAAAACCATAGTTTAAAATGCCTGTCACCGATATTGGCGAGTGGTGTCAATGGTATTAGAAAAATTGTAGGCTGTTAGTTTTGGTTGCGCTATGGACGTGCTACTGGAGCTGGCGGCTTTTTAATTTTGCTTTGGAAGCAAAAGAGGACAATTCTATTGCTTCATTTGCATTTCTTATCAAGCATTTCTTTGCTCAAAAGCTAGTTGTGGTGAGAAAACTTATTGAGAAAAATAGGATTTATATTCTGTCTGCTCCTTTTAGCGATTGCCTTCTTAATGATTGCTTTCCATGGTATATGGAAAACTATAGCTGCTTTTTGCTCTCAGTTGTGAATCCCAAGAACCGTCCCCCGATGCACTTTTTTAAGGCTTGAAGAGTTTACGAAAATACATTAGATATGTTAAGAGAGCCTTAGAAAATGAGAAACTAACGTTATTTTCAAACGGATTAGTGGATTTAGTTACTTATCAACCGCATTACATTTGAATAGGTATTTTAACCTATATGGTCGAATATGTATTAGTAGTATTTTCTATATTAGGAGGAAGAAAATGAGGCTTGGTAAAGTTTGGGTAGTGTTCTTTTTGTTTTTTATTTTAATTATGAGCGGTTGTACTAAAGCAACTACTTCTGATAAAGAGCAGATTGAAATTAAAGAGTTGGCAACAAAAATGAATATTGCGGTAAGGCCAAGCGGTAATGAAGCCTATTTAGGCAGAAACGATTGGACTATAGCGCAAATAAAAAAGAATGAAGTATACTTTACAAACGCTGGAGCAAAAGCATTAAATGATCTCGGAATTCCAGGTGATTTAATTTATGACATTTGGTATGGACAGGATGACTTAACAACCTTTAAAGAAGCGATTAAGGAAGGAACAACACTCGGATTATCGAGGTTTTACAAAAAATTTGAGGAAGTTCAAGATACAATAGATGCTAAAAAGGATGTTGAAGACATAAAGGATGGGGCATTAGACACTCTGGATTATTATACATCCAATGAAGATATAACCCAGCGTACCATTAAAGTATTCACCTATGCTTTTATCGATTCTTATTATGATACGGTTCCTTTTGGTGTTTGGAAGGGATTTATAGAACAACCCAGAATACAAATGTCGGTAGAGAAGAGAAATAATGAGTTGTTTTATTACGGCTATGATATAAACAAAAATACGTTTTTTACAAGAACTTATTATACATTTCAATATTTTAACGGTCAGCAAATTAAATCTTTTCCAACTATTAAATCCCCTGTTGTAACGTCTGATAATAACGATAAGTTAGGTGCTGGTGTCGCTGCAAATTTAAGAAAATTAGCTTGGGATGTTTACTGTATTTTGGATGGCAAAGAGCCCACTCATTATCCAGAGTATTCTAAGGCTTTGGTTGCAAGTTTTGAACGTGAAGAAAAGGCGAATAAGGAACAGATGGTTGATATGATTGTTGAAGCGAGTAAGGAAAAGGTGGCTGATACGGTCGTTGAAGAGAATAGAAAGACGGATCCATCTTCTAAAAAATCTAGTTCAGATGCTCTTCTGAAATTAACGTGGGGCATGGAATTAAACGAAGTTAAAAAAATATTCCCTGAATCAACTGTAGCAACAGAACAAAGTGGTTCGCGGCACATAAAACTAAAGGAAAATAGATATGCTTCTACATCTTGTGTTGTAGAAGATACTATCTTTTTTTCCTTTAAAAATAACAAACTGGATTCTATTACGTATGGGTTAGATTTGAACAAAGACTGCAATCTAGAAGACTTAAACAAGCGGGAACTTGTAAAAAAAGGTTACAAAGAACTTTATAAACAAATTATTCGCGATTATGATCCAACGAATCAACAGAGCACTGTGGATTTGGGAAATCATCAAGAATGGAGTAACCAAAACACGGCTTTCGAACTGGGGTTTTGGGTTGCTCTCGATCAAAACGGTCAAAACCAAGCTATGCCATATGCAACTTTTACTATCACCAAAGAAAAAGAAGGGGCGCCAATTGTTATGTTAAGCGAACCAAATGAAGAAGAAACTTCTCAAGATTCTCAAAAAGAGAGTGAGGTTGAAGAAAGAACTAAAGAAACGAAAAAGCCAGAACCTGTACACGCTGCTTCCAATAAACAGGAATTTATTAAGAAACTAAATGATATTGAAAAGGGTTTATCGGATTTAAAACATTTATATAAGTCAGGTACTACAGTTGATATGCTTAGTGCTCTATACGAGACACATACAAGATGGGATGATGTTTTGAATGAAATTTATGGTGTATTGAAAAAGCAGCTTACTCCGAATGAAATGAGTGAATTAAAACAAGAACAATTAAAGTGGATTAAACATAGAGATGAAACAGCAAAAAATAATTCTTTGGAATTTCAGGGAGGAACAATGGCGGAAGTATTGCTCATAGACACTAAAGCACAACTCACCAAAGAGAGAAGCTATGAACTGGTTAATTTGTATATGAAATAACCTTAAAGATCCTATGCTTTAGTTGAAAAATCATCCCTCGTACACAATTGATTAATAGGAAGCGTTGAAAAAAATGATTTTAACCTTTAACCCCAACGGTTGTCACTTACTGATATTTGGCGAAAGGGTGTCGTAGATCTGGTGCCTGTCAGCTGAAACTATCCTGAATAGTTTTGGATGACAGGCACTTGTAATTATTCAGGAATTATTAAAATAATAGTTTGAAACTTATGATACAATTATTCTATATTTAAAAAAACAATAAATCTTCAGATTACACTTGATGAAGTTGTTCCATTCCTTACATGAATTGATGTTTATTTTTAAAATGGGGGAAATAAAATGGGCCGTTTAAAACTTGTTTGGATCCATCATATACACGCAACCATTCTTAGTTTACTTTTGATTTCCGGTGTTAGCCTATATTTCCCTTACTTACGGACAATGTTTAATGAGTGGAAAGTGCCTCTAGTTGCGATTCACTTATGGATCGCTATCTTTTACATTGGTATAGTCCTATATTCCATATCTAAAATTTTTCAATATAGTAAAAAACGTGCTCCGATTAAAAAGTTTAATATTTGGTTATTTACTGTTCTATTTTTCTTTTGGGTTAGTTCAGGAACAGTGATGTATCTTCAAAATCTGGTTCCAGTATGGGTGAGAAACAATGCTGTTGTCATCCATGACTGGTCAACATGGATCGTTATTCCCTGGATTGTTCTTCATGTTACAGGAAACCTTTTTAACAAGAAAATCCCCTGGCCGAATTGGTGGAGAGGTCGTAAAGATGCTCCCGTCTGGATAACAGAAAACAGCTTAGACAGACGGGATGTTATCAAGTCACTCGTGTTATTTTGTCTATTTATTCTTTTTGGTGGGTTGATTAAATGGATTTCCCCGATACTTTCAATCCCGAAAAATGAAGAAAAACGACAAGGATATTTCCGTATTTATAATGTTACGAACGATTATCCCCGTTATGAGGAAAAAGACTGGATACTTACCTTGGAAGACACCCATCAATCTAAGCAGGAATTGACTATGATGGATATGAGAAAGTTAACCTGGCATTCAATTGTAGATGACTTTCACTGTGTAACAGGATGGAGTGTTCGGGCTGTGGAAATGCGTGGGGTTTATCTAAAAGAAGTTTTAGCTACGCATTTTACAAAAACACCTATGGATGCAAGTTTCACTGTTTATTCAGGTGACGAAATCTATTATGACTCCTTTACACTTTCCCAATTAGTTGACGAAAATGCCATGCTTATATTTGAATTCGACGGATTACCATTAAAAAAATCACAAGGTTTCCCATGCCGTCTTTATCATCCAGACATGTACGGTTATAAATCTGTGAAATGGGTTACTAGAATTAAAATGACACCACAACGAGAAAAAGGTTACTGGCAAACGAATGGGGACTACGAATTAAATGGCTACTTATAAACCTATTAAAAAATGGATGATTCCCTTACTATCTATCATTATCGGTGGAGGATTAGGCTTTGCATTGTTCCCCAGCAACGAAGACCATGATTACAATAAGTGGATATCTATGCTGGAAACCTATGAGGAAAATACATACCAGATTGATTCAATCTACCAATGGGACAATATAGTGTACTCTAAGAGTCAGGGTATATGGTCAAATCAAAGATCCTATTACGAGATTAAGACTCCAATTTCGGACGGCAGTGAGTTTTCATTTGAAACTTACTTATTTACGGACAAATTATACATAAATACGAATGATCAATGGTCTTTCGTAACGTTACCCCACCGCTTTACCCATGAATTAGCTCCGCTGGATAATCCGTTTCAATGGATAGCTAATTTACTAAAGCATGCGGATGAGTTCATAACAAATAAGAGTGGGGATAGCGTCATCTACAAGGCAACTTTTAAACGTTTTCCTGCTATCGATTTCCGGGGAACACTGCTCAGTAAACAAAAAGACACCCATTTAACTATGACCATTAAAGAAGGGGAGCCGGTATCTCTTAAATGGGTAGTAAATCCGTTGCGTCCCTCGAACGTGGGTCCGCTTGTGTCCTACCCAGATAAGCTAAACTACCAACTTAATTTTGTTTCTGGATCAGGAAGCGTACAAGTACTTCCAAAAGAAGCGGGGGAAGCAGAAGAAATTGAATAAGCAAGTGTGGTAATTAAAATCGAAAGTAGTACATAAAACGATACACATTATCGAGAGGAGTTTTAAAATGAATAATTTATTTCAATTGAACGGAAAAGTTGCAGCTGTAACTGGGGCAACAAGAGGAATTGGCAAATCAATGGCTTTGGCTTTAGCGGAAGCAGGAGCAGACATAGCACTTTTAAACCGGAATCCGGAACAAACAGATGTCAAAGAAGAAATTGAAGCAACTACTGGCCGAAAGTGTGTAATAATTCCTTGTGATTTAGATAACATAGAACAAGTTAAACATGCTATTCCAGAGGTAACTAAATACTATGGTAAAATCGATATTTTAGTTAATAGTGCGGGAATACAACGCCGATCACCAGCTGTTGATTTCACAGAAGAAGATTGGGACGATGTGTTACATGTTAATCTGAAAACTGTGTGGATCTTATGTCAACAAGCCGGACGAGCCATGGTAGAGCAGGGGAGTGGCAAGATAATTAATGTAGCATCTTTACTTTCTTTCCAAGGGGGTATAAACGTACCCGCTTATGCAGCAGCCAAAGGGGCAGTTGCTCAGTTAACCAAAGCACTTTCAAATGAGTGGGCTAAGCAAAACGTAAACGTAAATGCAATTGTGCCAGGCTATATTGCAACAGATATGAATACAGCATTAATTGACGATCCAGTTAGAAGTAAGCAGATCCTGGACAGAATACCAGCAGCACGTTGGGGGAGTCCGGAAGATTTTAAAGGCACAATTGTGTTCCTTGCTTCAGATTCATCATCCTATATTCATGGCCATTTATTAGCTGTCGACGGCGGTTGGTTAGGCCGTTAAAAGCTTGGGGACAGATCGAGCATTTTTTCTTGAAAGCTAGATGTTGTGTGAACAATTATGAGAAAGACAGGATTTGTAATCTATCAAGGGTGGAAACAGTAGGATGCAAAAGAGCCGTCCGCTTAGTTCTACTGATAAATAGCGGAAAACAAGAAGATCATAACATATGATTCAATCCAAAAGTATTGATGACAGAATTATAACTGAAAATTCAGATTTACTAATAATTTGCAGAGTTAGGAGGAAAGAGGCTGCAATATGTCGAATTCAGAGTGTACTGAATAAAAAACGACATACTAATTTTCTGTTGAGGCTGAAAGGAAGGTGTGGAATGTCAAACAATCCACGAATGGATAAGTGGTTACAGCAGCATGAAGAGGGTAGACGAGGAATAAGAAGGGATAATAAAAATCAGGAATTGACTCCAGTATCAGAATCAAGGGACCATATTTATGGATATAATACGGTATCTGTAGGTCACGTACATTACGTAGGATTCTGGAGAAGGTTATTTGCGTATATTGTTGATAGTTTAATATTAGGAATTTTTTTATATACCGTTGATAACTTTTGGGTTCTTCTACTGATTAATATATTATACTTTTCAATTTTGACCTCGTCCTCGCTACAAGGAACCATTGGAAAAATAGCGATAGGTGCAATCGTTGTAGACAAAAGTGGAAATCGTATTTCCTTTTTAAGGGGATTAGCAAGATATTTCGGTTATATCCTGTCTGCTATCCCTTTAGCGATTGGCTTCTTAATGATTGCTTTCCATGGTAAGAAAAAATCACTACATGACATGATTTGTGAAACGATGGTCATTAATAAGTAGTTTAGGTAGTAACAAATGGGAAATTTGATATGGAAAACTATAGAAACTTTTTGCTCACAGTTAGGAAGCATAAGAACCGCCCTTTGATTCTGCAGCTACCCGACAAAATTTAAGACATGCCTTATTAAAGTCAATGAAATCTATGGAGCTTTTTGGGCTTACTATGTTATGTGCTAATATAGTAGTGGAAGGTGAGAGATAGTGAAATATGTTTATATAATATTAAGTTTAATTTTCATTCTGACCTTTGAATTATGGGTAGAAAATTCAAACCAAGCTCAACTATTCTATGAAAATTGGTTAAAGCCATTCATAGATGAACGTAAAATATCAATGGTCTGGTTATTGTTACCTGGAGTAGTTTTTATCATTTTATTTAGGTTTTGGCTGAATAGTAAAGATGAGGAGATAAAAGTTTTAAGAACGAAATTGGAATCTGAAATGGAAATATTGGTACATTCTAATACGGAATTAAGTAGTTATCGTTTACAGGATAACCTTTCAAAATTGTTAGATCAATTTGTGAATAAATACCCTTATGTCATTGCTGTCCAGCTATATCATTTTTCTGAACAAAATTTGAATCGTAATACTATTTTTAAAGTAAACTTTATTGAGGGAACAGTAGTAGAAGATGTTAATATTAATGCGATCCACCAGTTATACTATAAGTCAAAGAGTAGGTACATAAGAGAATTTAGAAATGCAAATAGAATGTTAATAACAGAAGAAAATCCAAATTATCTTTTAGATTTCGTATTAGATACATATAGTATGTTAAGTAAAAAGCCTAAATCTTCCATGAATGAGGAAGATGCATGCTTGTGTTCGTTAATGGTGCTTGGACTTGAAATATTAGAGAAGGATTACCAATTAGGAATTGAATCATTAGGAAATGAAGAGGAGAAGTTTGATTATCTGTTGAATGATTACCGAACAGGACTTTTAAGAGGCGCGCTAATGAACGATGCTTTTTATACGTTTACACATACAAGAGAAAATGAAAAATTAAATAGACAGTATTTAACTAGGTTAGTTAAAGTCCGAAACGAAGAAACACTGTTCTTAATAGCATTGGATGCAAGTGTTTTAGATGACGAAGGGTATGATAACATAATGGTTGATATAGGGGATGGCTTTGAAAGTCTTTTAATTGATTTAGAAAACGTATATAATAGAACTATAGAGAGGGTAGGTGATTAGAATGGGAACTAAGAATCAAAGTAAACAAACTGAAGTAATGAGTCGTTTACAGAGTGCAGGTATAAAAGTGTTGCCAGGAAAAAAGTCGCCCAAGAACGGAAAGTATTCTGGAATAATCGGAAGTGAAAGAAAAAAGCGAGTGTTAAATGTTTAAAGAGGCCGAATTGGTCTTTTTTTATTTGGAATAACATAATCATACATTGGGAATACAATTAAACGAGGTGTTCTAACAATGTATAACAATAATGAAAAACAAAACGAAACTTTTCAGCAAGAGCAACAAAAAATTATTGAGCGGTTAGAAGAAGCTGGTATTAGAGCGTCTATTGGTAAAAGAGTACCTCAAGGTGGAAGTTATTCAGGTGTCATAGGGGATAGCAGAAAAGTTCTAAAAGTAAATTTACTAGGTGTTTACGATTATTATAAAACCAAATAGTTTACAATGCCTGTCACCGAAATTGGCGATGGTGTCGAACAATATTATTGGAAAAATTGTAAGCTGTTAGTTTTGGTTGCGCTATGGACGTGCTACCGGAGCTGGCGGCTTTTAATTTTGCTTTGGAAGCAAAAAATAGCAAAAGGGGACGGTTCTACTGTTTCATTTGCTTTCTTATAAAGTATTTCTTTGCTCAAAACTAGTTGTGGTGAGAACACTTAATGAGAAAAACAGGATTTGTCTGCTCTCCCTTTAGAGATTGGCTTCTTGATTGCTTTCCATGGTGAGAAAAAATCAATACATGACATAATTTGAGAAACGATGGTCATTAACAAGTAGTTAGTAACAAATGCTGAAATAGATATGGAAAACTATAGCAACTTTTTGCTCTCAGTTAGGAAGCACAAGAACCGTCCCCCCGTTTCCCCCTGCTTCACTGCAAATAACTTAGCCCTTTATTGGTAAGGTTATTAATAATCTCAGCTATTTCTTTTGGAGATTTGTCCATCCCATTTTTGAGCCAGTTTTCCAGCACGTGGATGCTGCCACTGACTGCAAATATGCTCACATACTCGGAGATTTCTGAATCGATTGGATAGAGCGATGACCAATTTTCCACCGTATGCTCACTCGCAACCATCATCACTCTCTTTTTAAAGTTAGAATCCCCATGCTCACTAAACAGTGTTGCGCACACATCACTGTTCTGTGCCACATACTCAACTATTTTTTCTGTCATTTGCAGCGCTTCGTCATCCTGATTGTGATTATATGCCGTAAGGGTTGCATTCATATCCTCAATAATTTCTTCCTCGATCTGATTGAGAAGGTCAAACTGATCCATGTAGTGCGAGTAGAATGTTGACCTATTGATGTCTGCAAATACACATATCTCCTTAACTGTTACAGTTGAAATAGACTTATCTTTTAGTAATTTCATCAAACTTTCCTTTAAGACCATTCTCGTATATTTTTTTCGTCTGTCTAATTTAGAATGCAAGCGCTAACACCACTTTCTTTTTATATATATCCGACAAAAGATACATTTGTGTTGGGGAAAAAACATTTGATACTAAACTGTTTGTTGATTATCCAACACGGTGTCATTATAATTGTATGAGGAAAAGGATGCAAGAAGGAGATGGTTTCGATCAACATACCAGCACGAATATTAAAACATAAAAAAGCAGTTGTTATTGCTTTTATGATCGTTGCCGTACTGAGTGCAATCGCGCAATTTTTTGTATCTGTCAATTACAATATGGCAGATTATTTGCCGGATGATGCACAATCAACAACCGCAATGGAAATCATGGAAGAAGAGTTTGAAGGATCTGTTGCGAACACACGAGTCATGATCAACGATGTTACCGTTCAGGAAGCGCTTGAAGTTAAAGAAAAACTTGCTGCCATTGATGGCGTGAACGATGTAACGTGGTTAGATGATGCAATCGACACAAAGACGCCACTGGAAATAGCCGATCAGGACACAGTGGAAACCTATTATAAGGATAACAAAGCAATCATTTCCTTCAGTATTCAAGAAGGGAAAGAAGTAGAATTAACTAATGAAGTCTATGAATTAATTGGCGAAGAGAATGCGATGGCGGGAGAGGCACTCGATACCGCTATATCGCAAAAAATGGCTGGATCGGAATCGATGTATGCCGCCGCATTGTTAGTACCAATTATCATTTTAATATTGATCGTTTCGACAACTTCCTGGCTGGAACCAGTGTTTTTCCTAACCGCAATTGGAGTTTCCGTTCTGATCAATTTAGGAACAAACATTTTTTTAGGAGAAGTATCGTTCATTACACAATCGGTTGCGCCAATCCTGCAGCTTGCGGTATCACTCGATTATGCGATTTTTCTACTGCATAGTTTTTCAGAATACCGGCAAAAAGTAGCGGATCCTGGAAAAGCAATGCAGTTCGCAATTAAAAAATCATTCCCTGCTATCGCAGCTAGTGCAGCGACGACCTTCTTTGGTTTTATGGCACTAACATTCATGAATTTTGAGATTGGTGCTGACTTAGGGGTCAATCTTGTAAAAGGAATTGTATTAAGCTTTATTAGTGTGATGGTATTTTTACCAGCGCTAACGCTTTTATTTTATAAATGGATTGATAAAACGCAGCACAAACAATTACTGCCAAGTTTCAAGAATATCGGCAGTCGTGTTGTTAAAGTAAGAGTACCTATGTTGATCCTTGTATTCATCATTATCGTTCCGGCGTTTTTGGCACAAAGTAACACGGATTTCACTTACGGAACCGGAGATCAACCAGAGGATACGCGGGCAGGCAGTGACAAAATCCAAATAGAAAATACGTTTGGAAAATATACCCCAATGGTGTTACTTGTTCCAAAAGGGGATGTCGCAAAAGAAGAAAAGCTGGTTGAAGAACTGGAAAATCTCGATCCTGTGACCAGTGTTCTTTCTTATGTTAATACAGTCGGCGCGGTAATTCCGCGAGAGTACCTTGATCAATCAATTACGGAACAATTTTATTCAGATAACTACAGTCGGATTATTCTTCATACGAATGCAGGAACAGAGGGTGACGAGGCATTTTCGTTGGTCGAATCTGTTCAGGATAAAGCTGCTGCTTATTATGGCGATGACGCCTATTCCCTCGGGGAGAGCGTGACCTTGTATGATATGAAACAAGTCGTCCAAAAAGATAATAAGCTTGTCAATTGGCTGACAATCATTGCGATTGCAATTGTTCTGATGCTTACATTCAAATCCATTTCGATTCCGTTGGTGTTGTTGCTTACGATTCAGTCTTCTGTCTGGATTAATCTGGCTGTTCCTTACTTCAGTAATTCATCATTGGTTTATGTGGGATATTTGATTATCAGTACCGTACAGCTTGCGGCGACGGTTGATTATGCGATCCTGCTCATGGAAGCCTATAAGGAGAATCGTAAGGATATGACTGCGCTTAAGGCAATAAAGAAAACAATTGATGAGAAAATATTCTCCATTGCAATTTCAGCTTCGATTTTATCGAGTGTTGGCTTTATTTTGTGGATTACTTCGACCAATCCGATTGTTGGTTCGATCGGGTTACTGCTCGGAAGGGGAGCATTACTGGCGTTTATTATGGTTATTTTCTTACTCCCAGCGATACTGTTGGTATTCGATAAGGTGATTGATAAAACAACTTGGAAAGCGGGTTTTTATAAAAAGTAACAAAGTGGGGCTCAGCAAGGGCACGCTGACTTAAAAATTAAGAATCTTTTTTCGTTAGGTTTTATTGCTTCATAGTTGTAACTGGCGGTAATTACCGCTGCGGAAATACACTACGCTTTCCGCGGGAGGCTGGTGAGCCTCCTCGTGCTAACGCACTGCGGGGTCTCACCTATGCCTTTCCTCCCGCAGGAGTCTTCGTGTATTTCCTCCGCTGGGTATAGTGCTAAACAAACGACAATCTTTTATGAATTGATTGATAGGAGCGGGGTAATCCTCCTCGAAATACAGTCCTATTTTTTCGTGCGATGTCTTCCTTGTCCTATGGGAACAACACGTGTCAGAAGATTCATAGCTCGGTTTCCTGCGAGTAGTCTACACCTATTCTCCACTATGATAGAAAAACGCGGATGAATTCTGTGTTTCATAGATGTTCTGCTCACTTGAACAGAAAGCTATCTAAGCTACGGAAAAATGCGAGACTCCTATGGGAAAGGAACAGTCTGAAGACCCCGCAGTGAGCGGTAGATGATGAAGGCCGACTAAGACCGTCCTTTGCGGACAACATCGGCATACCCCTTGCCGGGGCAAGGAGGCTGAAGCGTTCCCCATGGAAAGCGAGTGTTTTTCCGAAGCGATGGACCGGCACCAATCTAGTTAAAAGTGGTAGGAAGTAAATTAACATAGCAGTTACGTCGCAGTTATCGATCAACAACAATTTTTAAATAAACAGGCAAGATTAATAAAGGGGAAATGATGATGAGAAAGAAACGGATCCTTCATGTTTTAATGGCAACTGTCCTTGTAGTGCCGTCATTTCTAGTACCTGCTGGCGCAAGCGATCATGTGGCAGCGGCAACAGGCGCATCACAAAATGCCGGTGAATATTCTTCCAAGGATGAAGTAGTATATGCAACACTAAATGCCAATGGAGAACGGCAGGAAGTTTATGTCGTAAACGTATTTGACGTAATTAAAGCAGGAAAGATCGTCGATTATGGTACGTATGCAAATCTAAAAAACTTAACCGATTTATCGGACATCAACCAAAAAGAAAATAAGGTTGAATTCACGGCACCAAAGGGTAAGTTTTATTATCAAGGGGATAAGAATGACGCAGCATTACCGTGGGATATTTCAATTTCTTATCTGTTAGATGGTAAGCAGATAGACCCAGAGGAACTGGCAGGCAAGGACGGTCATGTAGAAATAAAAATTCAGACGTCTGCCAATGAAAATGTCGATCTCGGATTTTTTGAAAACTATCTCTTACAAATCTCGCTTAACCTGGACCCTGCAATCTTTGACAACATTAAAACAGGTGGAATGGTTGCAAACGCAGGTAAAAATAAGCAAGTAACGTTTACCGTTATGCCAGAACAGGCGGAGGAACTTAGCGTTGAAGCAAATGTAGTGGATTTCGAGTTGCAGGGCATGCAAATAACAGCTGTCCCACAATCGATGTCGATCGAGGCGCCAGATATGAAAGAGATGACTGGCGAGATGAATTCCTTAACCGATGCGATTGAGAAAATCAGCAATGGCGTAGGGGAACTAAATAATGGCGTTTCTGAATTAGACAATGGTGTAGCGAGTCTGCGTGATGGTTCTGGTCAATACCAGAATGGAATTTCGAATATAAATGGAAAATCGAGTGAACTTATTGATGCTTCGGTATCGATTGACCAAGGCCTCACTTCAATGAGTAATTCTCTAAGTGAGAACTCAGGTAAGATGGATTTAACAGCGTTGAAAAAACTACCTGAAGGGCTTACGCAATTAGCAGATGGATTACGTCAAACTGCAGCTGGATTAACAAAACTAAACGAAAACTACGTGGGTGCCTACAACTCTTTAGATAAAGCGATGGTGGCAATCCCTGACTATGAGATAACGGAAGAAGAGATTAAAGCCTTAAAGAACAGTGGTGCTGACAGTGATGTCATTGATCAATTGGTCGAGACATATTCTGCCGCGCGTTCTGCAAAAGGAACCTATTCTGCTGTAAAGAAAGCTTTTGACGCAGTTGAACCAACGCTTTTGGAAGTTAATGGATCAGTTACGGAAATGGCAAAAAATCTGGATAAGATGTCGACTGATATTTCGTCCTCACTAGAAGGTATGAATGTGGCAGACTCTTTAGGAGAGCTGCAAAGAGGATTGGCGACATTGTCGACCAATTATAAAGAGTTTCACAGTGGGCTAGCAAGCTATACGGCTGGTGTGGCTCAATTATCGAGTTCATATAATGACGTCCATGCTGGAATTGTGGAACTTTCAGGAGGAACGGGCGAATTAGAAGCTGGAGTAGATGAGCTTGACGAAGGCACAGATACATTATATCAATCCACAAAGGATATGCCTGAACAAATGAAAAAGGAAGTCGATCAGATGATTGCTGAATTTGACAAATCTGACTTCGACGCTGAATCCTTTGTTTCCGCTGAAAACGAGAAAGTAAATTCGGTACAATTTGTAATTAAAACAGAAAGTATTGAAATAGAGGAACCAGAGACAATTGAAGAACCAGTAGAAGAAGAAAAAGGATTCTGGGCACGCTTGATGAATCTGTTTAAATGATTATAGGCTGTTGATAGCGATTAGGAAGAAAATAGATAGATGGAGAACCCCACTAAGTTAGTAAACTTGGTGGGGTTCTTTGGTATTTAACATGGATTTCTTTTCTCTAAGCTTCGGATTAATTACCTTGATAGTTTTAGACCTTATCGAATTAGTGTGTTTACTTGCCTTTCCATACAGTAGAATCAATTAAATTAGGCGGTGTTCTCCATTTAATCCTGCATCAAGATTAGCTTGCAGCAAGTTCCGACATTTTCAGTTCAGTTTCGTGCGTCGACGAGCCAATATGTGGAGTGGTGACAATATTTTTTAACTTCAGAAGCGGATTATCTGCTTTAACCGGTTCCTGTTCATAAACATCAAGCCCAGCAGCTAGGATAGGATCCCTGCTTTAATTGTTCCAGTACAACCTTATCAACACGATTATATGCAATAATTTTTTTCTTCGACGCAATACCCCCTATTGATTATTCACCACCGTATAATGACGCCACTCTTCTGGGAACAATTTCTGATATTTTGCCTGTAAAAAACGGTCATCTATTAGTACTATGGCCCCATGATCGTTCTCAGACCTTATCAGTCTGCCTCCAGCTTGCAGCACTTTATTCATTCCAGGATAGACGTAGGCGTAATCAAAACCATTATGTCCTTCATTATTGAAATAATCTTTGATAATATCCCGTTCGAATCCGATCTGCGGAAACCCGACCCCGACGACCATGACTCCACAAAGCCGATCACCTTTTAAATCGACTCCTTCTGAAAATACGCCACCAAGAACCGCGAATCCTACTAATCTTTCATTAGCGCTTGCTTTGAAGGCAGTCAGGAAATCCTCCCGTAATTCCTCCGACATCCCTGATTCCTGGACGATTGTGTTTATGGCTGGTGCTTCTGTTTTGAATGCTTCGAAAGCCTTATTCATATAAGCATAGGACGGGAAAAAAATGATGAAATTCCCTTCATGTTTTTTCAGGACATCGAGCATAAACTGGACCATTGGCAACAATGTCTGTTCACGGTCACGATAGCGCGTGGACAAAGGCTGAACCAGAATTTCTGCATTTTCATGGACAAACGGAGAGGGGATGGATAACACATAGTCATCCTCAGTTCCCCCTAATAGATTTTTATAGTAATTGGCTGGTGTTAGTGTGGCCGAAAAGAAAACTTTAGAACGGAAACCTTTTCCCAAATGCTTGAGAAGGTGCGATGGATCCAGGCAAAGCAGCTTCATCTTTACCTCGTTCTTGTCGACTTCTACATAAGAGACGAAGCGTTTATCATAGAGCCGGCAGATTTTTGCGAAGGTACTGGCAGCAAAATAAGTTTCCAATAAGGTTTGATTGGATTCCTCATTCTGAACCAATTCTTCTTCTGCAACTTCAGTGAACTTCTCCACCAGAACTGCCAGATCTTCATCCAGTTGTTTTTCTACTATGTTCTCCTGCGTTCGCTTTTCTGCCAGAGAAACATTGACGGCCTTCGCAGCTTTAACGACAGCGCTATTTATATCTTTGTATTCTTTTTGTACTTGTAAAAACGCTGATTTGAACAACACCGCCGAGTACATTTCCCGCGCACGATCAACCAGGTTATGCGCCTCATCTACGAGCAAAACGGCTTGTTTTTTCTGATCTTCTATTAAGCGTTTCAAGGATACTCTAGGGTCGAATATATAGTTATAATCACAAACAACAGCGTCTGCTGTGTAAGCAAGGTCAAGTGAAAATTCAAATGGACAAACGCGATGTTTGCGGGCATAGGCTTCAATCACTGTACGGCTCATTAATGATTCATTTTCAAAAATATCCAGAATTGCACCGTTAATCCGGTCATAATAACCTTCAGCAAACGGACAATGCTCAGCAGTACAAATAGTTTCCTCCTGAAAACAGATCTTGTCTTTAGCTGTAATTGTGACAACCTTAATCTCCAACCCATTTTCAATCAACAGCTGGAATGCTTCCTCGGCAGCTGTTCTGGTAATGGTTTTTGCGGTCAGGTAAAAAATGCGCTGGAGGTTACCTTCCCCAATCGATTTAACTGCAGGGAAAATAGTGGAAATTGTTTTACCAATCCCAGTGGAAGCTTTGGCAAACAGAACCTTTTTATCGAGGACCGTCTTGTAGACTGATCCCGCAAGCTTGCGCTGTCCATCCCGATAGACTCCATAAGGAAATGTCAGCTCTTTGCTGCTGGTATTTCTGTCAGCTATATGCTGCGTCTTAGCTTTGGCATATGCAGCGTACTGGCTAATCACATCCATAATAAAGTCTTCAAGCTCGATAAGGGTCATATTACGTTGAAACTGTTTCTGCTCTTCCGTTTTGACTTGCACATATGTAAGCTGAATAGTCATTTCCGCAAACTCGTGATCTTTCGCATAAATATACGCATAGAAGACAGCCTGTGCCCAATGTACTGGGTAAGTCTCTTCTGTAATAGTACCGAGCGCGTGTGAAGTAGACTTGATTTCATCGACGATTACCGACCCGTCCTCCTGAAAAAGCAATCCATCACAGCGTCCGTCCACATGAATTCTTATAGTTTCATAGGGAATCTCTGTTTTTAGATAGACTTCCTTCTGATCATCTTTTTTATACGTTTTCTGTATCTTCTGGTGAGCCTTCGTACCATCTGTAAGAGGATTTGCTGAACGGAAACCACCGGACTCAATACTTCCACTTCGAAATACATATTCCACCAAATGCCGTACCGATATTTTAACAACGTTTATCATGTAATCACCTGTTTTTTCTTCGTTACTATTAGTTTAGCAGTAGAGTGGATTTTAGGGAAGGTGGAAAAGAACAGTAAGCTTTGGCTTTAATAGCCAGATAATTGAGGTTGAAGGGGATAGTGGGATAACAATATAAGACTAAAAAAACCACTGACAATTAGCTTTAATCAGTGGCTATTTTATACATTTTGGTTGGATAAAATGAGGTAAATCATTCCTGCACTGGTATTAATTTAACTTTTGCCGCGGATTCTATTAAATCTCCATCTTCTGCCCAAAACACGTAATCACCGTAACCAAAACTTTCACCCAATATGGTATTCACTTTTAGGGAACCATCAGAACTATACACAACGAAATTAGATCCTTCTCCAACATTTGTAGCCTGATAACGACCGGGTGGTAAGTCTCTCCCAACAATGAATTCTCCAGATATTAAATTAATTGGTTCTCCCTCTTTTTTAGCAATACCTTTTTCAAGTTTATCCAACTCTGCCTGTTTTCCTTTTATGGTACTGTTTAACTTGTCTAATTTTGATTGCTGACTATCGAGTTTACTTTTTGTTGCTGTTAATTCGTCTGCAATAGACTCCTTGTCATCAACTAAAGCTAATACTTTATCAATCTCCCCCTGCTTTTCAGCCAGTTCAGCATCAATTTGACTTTTCCTTTCAACAAATTTAGATTCCTCGTCTGATAGATTATCGCTGACTTTTTCAACTTCACCTTTTATTTCTTTTAACTTATCTTGTTCGTCGCCGATTTTTTGTTGTAGCTGCTCGTATGAAAACTTTCCTGCATCCAGTTCGACTTTAGCTGTCACTGTTCCGACGGTATAACCCATAATTAAGGCAAAGGAAATAATAAGACCTAATTGCACCTTCTTGTTCAAGAATAGTTTCTTGATTTTTTCCATTAATTACATCTCCCGTCTTTTTTCAATCCCGATGGTCGTGTGCAATTTAATAATATGATAACTGCGACTTTTACAGACTAATTTTTTTATTAGTATTATTTTAAATGTTAAAAGCTGTCAGCTGTTGAGAAATTAACAGTCCAGAAGCATTTAAGCGCAGAGGATAGGCAACACTAATGAAATAGACAGGTGTCAGTGGGAATGATATGTTTAAGTGTGAAACAAAGCTGACTAGTGAAGGGGTGAACACAGATGTTCTTAAAATGGCTATTTGTGTTTGTTGCTATCTTATTTATGGTGTCAATTAAAACACCGACCACAATTCAAGAAACGTGGAAGGCTGTACAGACGGAAACATCTACTATTGAAAAATGGACGATAAATATACAGGATTGGCTCGCAGATCATGATATAACTGTTAAGGAATTTAAAGATAACTTTGTGCAATTATTTAGTATGCAGGAAGTTCCAGAAGGTGGAGAGACTGATACGAAGAAGTCTGACCCGAATGTGTCAGAAGCAAATCCCACTTCTGAATTGGAGGAACGAGAACCTTCCCAATATGAGAAAGAAGTAGTTAAACTGGTCAATCAAGAACGGGCAAAAGAAAACTTAGAACCACTTAAACTAGATGATCGATTAAGTAGTCTTGCCCGAAATAAATCCCAGGATATGGCGGCTAATAACTACTTTAGTCATACATCACCAACGTATGGTTCGCCTTTTGACATGATGGACCAATTTGACTTCACTTACCGAATGGCCGGTGAAAATATTGCTGCAGGACAACGCAGTCCTAAACAGGTTGTGGAAGGTTGGATGAACAGTGAAGGACATCGGAAAAATATTATGAAGGATGGTTTTACGCATATCGGTGTTGGATATGTGGAAGGTGCCGGACTACCGTATAGAACCTTCTGGACACAACTGTTCATGACGCCGAGGTAAGTTTTAAGGGGAATTCGAAATAAAAGGATCAGGCACTGCATGTTTGTATATGCAGTGCCTGATCCTTTTATAAACTTTTTTGGTCAATCTAATTTTAAAAAAACTAGGTTAATGATGCAGTATAGATTTTCTTAATTGAGTCTTCAATCATTGTATTAAACTCTTTGTCCGTTTGATTTGCACTTAAACCTTCTGATAACGCTCTTGAGAAACTGGCTATCAGGCCATTATTAGCTGCTAGCTTGTCAATTGCTTCTTCGCGTGGATAGCCACCAGAAAGGGCAACAACTCGTACAACATTTGGGTGATCGATTAGTTCTTTGTAGAAGTTATCTACTGTTGGGATAGTGACTTTTAACATCACGTTTTGATCCTCATTTAAAGTACCCAGCTGGTTTAAGATTTCTTCTTTTAAGATTTCCTCTGACTTCTCTTTATCCTTACTATTGATGTCTACTTCAGGCTCTATGATTGGAACTAGACCTGCAGCAAGAATTTGTTTACCTGTTTCAAATTGTTGTTCAACGACTTTCTTAATCCCCTCAGGGTTTGCTTCTTTAACAACAGAACGCATTTTTGTTCCAAAGACATTTTTTTCGTTCGCTCGCTTTAACAAATTATCTAAGCCTGGATTGGGTTTCATTAATTGAACGCCCTCTGCTTCATCTGCGAGCCCTTTATCAATTTTTAAGAATGGAACGATGCCTTTCTTTTCCCATAAATAATCTGCGGTAAAAAGGTCTTCAATCTTGCTGTCCATCGTCTGTTCAAAGAGAATAGCGCCCAAAATATATTTAGAATCAAAACCAGGTGAGGTAATAATACGTGTTCTCATTTCATGAACGAGGTCATACATTTCCTGTTCACCTGAATATGAATCTTCTGGAACACCATAGGATTCTAATGCTTTTGGTGTACTACCGCCACTTTGATCCAGTGCTGCGATAAATCCTTGTTCGTTTTTCATTTTTTCTAATTGATTTGTCATATTTTCCACTCCTCCACAGTCATAGTGCTAGTATTAGCATTTTCTGTTTTGCAATAAGATATACAAACGAAAATGATATAACTGTTATTCTTATTTTATTGTAGCACTTATGGGGGAGTGTGTTGTAGTAATGCGCTTTGTGGAATTATTGAAGCTGTTGTTAACCCTTGGATTAGATTGAATTAAATGTAAAAGGGTGTTTTGTTTGCAGGTATTCTGGGGTTTATTGTTGAATAATGTAGTAGAATGGTGTATTCATTTATGTTAAAAAGGGCTATTTTATAAAAATTGTTGTTTTTGACGCAAAGTCTATAGTGAAAATTTCTTTGACGTCGTTCCGGCAGAATACTTCGCTTTCCACGGGCACGGCCTCAGTCTCCTCAAAAGCAAAGAACGCTTCTTCCGGGGTCTTCGGACTCGCGCTGTTCCCGTAGGAATCCTAAGTTTTCATGGGACTTCTGCACCCTTGAACAGAAAACTATCTAAGCTGCGGAAAAATTCGAGACTCCTCGAAAATGAAAACCACATTTTCTTCGTGCGATGTGTTTCTAGAAGCTTTCCTTGAATGGGAAAGGAACAGTCTGAAGACCCCGCAGTGAGCAGTTTTTGCTCAGCTCAGGAGGCTAAAGCCTTCCCCTTGGAAAGCGAGTGTTTTCCGTAGCGCTGGACCAGCATCAATTTAGTAGAGGTTGGTAGGAAATCAATACAGCAGTTACGTCGCGCTTTTCATCAACTGTGAGGGTTAAAAAGTGACAAAAAAGAAAAGGTCATGTTGAATTGATATGGACTATGATAAAAGGGGCGACGGTGACTTGGAAATTCTGATAACTAGTTTTGTTTTATTTTTTTTAATAGGAGCTACAATTATTTTACTACCTAAGTATGCTAGGTACAACTTCTCGAATTATGGAGCTATTAGTGGAAATAGCTTTTTCAAAACTATATTTAATACAGGAAATTATGGTGAATTCCTGACTTTTTTATCCCTTGAAAAGTTGAAGGGTCATTATCATCTCATGACAAATTTATACATACCAAAGAAAGATGGATCAACAACTGAGATTGATTTAATTATGCTTTCCCAAACAGGAATATATGTATTTGAATCGAAGAACTATAGTGGCTGGATTTTTGGTGATGAGAAAAGTAAGAATTGGATGCAAACCTTTCCGAGTAAACAGAAAAACCGATTTTTTAATCCAATTTGGCAGAATAAAGGTCATATCAATGCTTTGAAGTCCTCTATAGAATTGGACAATGATACACTTTTTAAATCTTACATTGTATTTAGCAAGCGTTGTACACTTAAAAAAGTAAATGTTACTTCTGAAAATGTCAAAGTGATTAAAAGAAATGCGTTAATTAGAACGATAAAAAAGGACATTAAAACTTCTATTAACATGTTGGAAATTGCAGAAGTAGATCAATTATATTCTGATCTTCAGAAATATATAGGCGTTGATGAAGCAGTTAAAAAAGCGCATATTGAGAACGTTCAAATAAAAAAGTTCTAGTGTTTTGAGAAAATGGTTCATGCATGTCATACCTTGTACACGATGTTGAATAATAGTACTAGGTATTTCTTCTAAAATTTTTCGAAATAGATGCCACCAAACTCCAACTATTATCGATAATAGAGTTAGAAGAACTTTTATCGCAGTTTGAAGGACAGTAAAACCGTGCCCAAAGATTGAGTGCAGAATTTAGCGCAATTTTTTGTAGGTATGGGAGATTGTCCAGACAAGCCCGATTGGTTTACTAACATTTGGTGGAGGAGAAAGATCGATATGGAACAGAAGGTTACGTTTGATGAAATTTTTGAACAGAATAAGAAGAGAATTCATTACCATATCCACAAGTTGCGTATTCAGGATCCGCATCAGGAATTTTATCAGGAAGCACTTTTTGCAATGTGGAATGCATATACCACATATGAGCCAGATAAAGGTGTGATGTCGACTTACTTTAATTATACAATCCAAAATCGTTTAATCGATATGCTGCGTAAGGGGACAAGAGAAAAAAACAACGAGGCTATATGTGTTCAAGAAATTGGAAATAGAACCTATAACAGTAACCGCGTCCGCAAAAATAATGCACTAATTCCTGATTTCTCAGGGATACCTGTTGACGGTGAAAATTCAGATGTCTGGCAGCAAGTGAAGTCGCTGCTTTCCGAGCCACAATGGATGTGGGTTTATCACTACATTATTTTAAACATGTCTGTGAAGGAAATTGCCGATCAAGAGGGTATGACGGTTGAGGCCGTAAAAAGTCATGGGAAGCGGGCACGGAAGAGGTTAAGAGATGCTGGGTTGAATGAAACGTGGAAAGGCTTGCTTGAGGACAAATAAGAAGAAGCGTCTATGAACTAATTCGGTTCGTGGACGCTTCTTCTATTACTTATAGGAGTAACTTTGTCCTGGATAGTGTATGAACATTAACCTATCACTTCTTCAGGAAACAGCTGTCCTAACTTAAGAACATCCAGATTTCCGCCCGATATGACACATGCTACCTTTTTGTCTCTTACTCCCAATTTATCGAACATTGCAGCAGCTACGGCCACAGCGCTGGAAGGTTCAATTAGCTGCTTCATTCGTTCGAGAACAAAAAACAGTGCTTGCCGAATCTCTGCTTCACTTACTAACACTAAGTCATCCAAATATTTTTGTACAATTGGAAATGTAAGGTCACCAGGTTGGCTCGTTCGTAACCCATCAGCAATTGTTCTTGTTCCAGCGATCGATGTAATTTTTCCATTTCTTAAAGACAGGTATGTATCCTGAGCAATTTCTGGTTCGACTCCAATTACTTTGACATGAGGCTTCGTTTCCTTAATTGCGGTTAAAATTCCAGAAATAAGACCACCTCCACCAATCGGCACAACTATTGCATCCACGTCATCTAACTGGTTTAGAATCTCCAGCCCTACTGTACCTTGCCCAGCAATGATATACGGATCATCGTATGGAGGAATAAATACACCATTCTTAGATTCTGCCAAATCTACTGCTCTAGGCAACCTTTCCGCAGATGTCGTTCCACATTTTTCAATTTCACCTTTGTATGATTTGATGGCATTCATTTTACTGACAGACGCATCTTCAGGAACTACAATTGTCGCTGGCACTCCGAGTACATTGGCAATATAAGCTACTGCCTGCCCATGATTTCCAGACGAAGCAGCCGTCACGTAGGTTGCTCCTTCCTTAACGGCCTGTTTTACTTTATTGGTAGCTCCTCTTATTTTAAAAGACCCCGTTTTCTGCACATGTTCTCCTTTTAAGAACATCCTGTTTCCACAAATGGAAGATAACTCAGTGGAAGTAAGGATTGGTGTTTCATTGATAATATCTTTGATTTGTTCTTGTGCCTGATGAATGTTTTTAAGTTCTATCATTGTGACAACTCCTCCTTAGTAGAGACTTTTAGGACACATACTGATGACTTAAGTTTTGTTGTTGTTTTTACTTTAGATTATTCTGTAGGGAAACACAAATATGTTGAAACTACTGAATATTAATTTACTTGGTGACTTTGTCTTTAATCCCTAATTTTATCCCCGTTGGAACATAAGATAATATATACTAAGTAATATATTTAATTTTATAAAAATTAGTCAGAAAGAGAAATTTCAGAGCTATAACATAGAGTTTATGTACTTTTCATAAAAAATTAACATTGGAGGAATATATGAAAAAGAAATATTTATGGGGAATGGGAATAATACTTGTACTATTAGTGGGTTTTTTCGTATGGAAATTAACCTTAGCTGAAACGACTAACCCAATGCTAGCTTCAAAGAATGTTGATTTAACTGGAAATTCTTATGAAGAACTTGCTACATCTATGGATCTCCCTTCCGATAAGGTGTGGAAGATTAATTATCCCGATAAAATTGATACCAGTTCAGTTACTAGTGATAATGTTTATGTGTTAAATTCAACGGGAGAGAAAGAACAGGTGGGGTTGGATGCAGATGGAGAAATTCTACTCATACATCCTCCAAAACAAAGTTATAAAGAAGGCGATCTATATACACTGTACATAGAAAAAGAATTGACGTTAGTTGAAGGCAGTGACAAACATAACTCAATTAAAATGGACTTTATTATTCAACGCCAGAAGGTAAATAAAGTAAAAGTAAATAAAGATTTAGTTACTATTCAAAAAGATAGCGTAAAGGAAATATCAACTACCCAACTTATTTTGAAAAAGGATGAATCAAGTAATAAAATTAAAAAGGGACAGATTCTTATTGTGCCACATGAAGATTCTGAAGGTCTCGCGCATAAAGTTACAGAAGTGAAAGAAGAACGAGAGGAACTAATAATTACAACAGAACCTCCTGCATTTATGGAAATTATTCCGGAAATGGATGTTTATGAATCTTTTAATTTAGCAGAACACACATTTATTCCGGATGATAACGACCATATTATGATTAAGAATGTCGCATCCCTATCTGATCCAAACCTTATGGCCAGCACGACTACTAATGCACCAAATGGAACCGATATTACGTTTGATCAAAAGTTAGAACCTAAACTGAATTCTCCCCTGAATCCAGCTGGTGATCAAGATATCACTTTATCGATTAAGGAACTTCCTTTAATTGATGGGTCAGGTCAACCCACTATCGATGGAACAATTATAATCAAGAACCCCGTAGCTGCATTAGACGTTAAGTATGAAAATGGGTCAGTTGAACGACTCAATTTAAATGCAAGTATGGAATTACAGCAAACATTAAAATACGACGCACCATTGAAGGGTGTTGTGGATGTATCAGAAAAAATCCCATTAGGAACAATACTGCTTCCAACAGGGTCAAGTCCATTTCCTAACCTGAAATTTGAGGCATATTTAAAACTGGACGTTAATACAAAAGGGGAAATAACGTATGATATCGTTACAGCTGAAGAAGTACAGTTTTCACTGGTTAAAAAGAGTGATGATTTAGTTGAGATAGCATCTATTGATACCAAGATGGATAGCGAAATGACTAATTCTGGAACAATAACCGCTGAACTTGGAGTTGGAGAAGAATTTGCGCTGCAGGCATTTGGAATAAAAGGGGTTGAGTTAACTGGAGAAGGTGGGGTTGAATTTTCAGCGGGATATATCGACCTAACTTCAGAAGTATTTCCAAATATTAATTGTAACCGACTTGATGCAAATACATTCATCAAGGCAAATTTTAATGTATCTCTTGGGATAACAGATTTGTACAACAAATATTTTGCAAGAGACGACATGCCTCTTGATCAATACAACACCTGCAAGCAATACAATACGTTAACCATTGAACCATACCCTCTTAAACTTTTAAAGGGGGAAGAAAAAGAAATTAGTGTTTATCATCATTACCTGGACATCGAAAATGCAGAAATTAAGAAAGTAAAACTGAATCTGTACGATGTAAGTATTACTGCAGAAAATGATAATGAGATTATCTTCAACAATGGTAAAATCAGTGTTTCAGATGAATTTAAGGGAAATGAACTACCTTTTACTGTGAGATACCGTTTTGAAGATAGTAAAGGTATTACGCATGGATTAACCGAAATACTCCGAGCCGAAATTGAGGAAGAGGTCAGGGATGAATCGTGGCAGGGTAAGTGGACAACAAATACTCAACATACTGGAGGATCATTAAACATTAGCGACACAACTGATGGACAATTTTTCTTTGAGCTGAACGTTTCATCTGGAGGACATAGTGGTGTAATAAAAGGGAAAGCAACTATTCAAAATAAGACGGCTGTTTTTCAGGATGAAAGGGAATGTTCGATAACCTTTACTAAAAATGAAAATGTAATCTCTGTAAAGACAAATCTTTGTTCAGGTTATGGTGGAGCAGGCATTACGTTTGACGGTGATTATGAATTTGGTGCAGGGAAACAACCAGAACTATCTTTACTGAAATCAGGTATATTATCAACTAAGGAACAGGATGAAAAGTTTCGTGCTTTAGTTGGTAAGGATTACGACTTATTTGTACAATCAATGCAGCTTATTTCAAATGAAAAGGGTGTAGATGAATTTGGTTTGAATGTAAAACTTGTAAAACAAGGATTTGTTCGTGGGCTAGCGGGGATAATGGGAGCGATTATCATGTTTTCACACGATGGAGATTTTATATATGCAGCAGTAATAGATGGTGATAAAGTTAGCTACTACTCAAACAGGATTGACTACCAAAATACCTTACCAAAAACAATTGAAAAATGGGTTGGAGATAGAGAAGTGATCGTTAAGAGCAGAAGCGGAGCAAGATACTAAAGGCACTGAACATATATTTTTCGGGGAGCAGTCGGTGAAATGCTTTTTTTTTTTTTGCTTTTAGTAAAGATAGATTTCCAAGGTTATTGATAACTTTGGTACATAAACACATTCAACTCCATCACCTATTGCTAATGCCATACATCGACCTCCTTGATAACAGTTCGAGTTCTGCAACTGAAGCTCTCTGTTGTCATGTTCCTCTTTTAAGTACATCCTGTTTCCATATATGGAAGATAACTCTATTTGGGAATACAAATATGTTTAGAAATAGAGATGAGAAACACTAAATGTGATTATGAAAATAAAGTAGAAAGTTCATGTGTATTTGAGATTTTTTTCCAAATAGGTGGTTGTCAATCGATAGATTATATATAATTGAAGCATGCCATTACATACGGGGAGTATTTAAATATGTATAATATTGAAGCGGATTTTGAACAACTTATAAAAAAGTTGCCAGATAAGCAAAATAGAGACTTTGAGCTTATGGTCACTGAATTTGTTATTAGACAGGAAGAAGGAAACCTAACATTATTTACAGATTATGTTGAAAGAGTTCTAAATACATCAGATAACAAATTTTATAATTATATTGCATTTATTTGTTTGGCTACTTTGAACAGAAGGCTGGAACAAATTTCACATTTGAATTTATTGTTTGAAAGGTATGGAAGTGATTTTAAGAGTCAACCGTTATACCTTCACTATAGGGCTCTTAAGCATAAGTCCAATGGAAAACTGGGTGACAGTATTGCTGACTCATTAAAAGCATTGGAGAACCCAACTCTATCTGACCATAGCGGTATCTTACACAGTTACGCAGAGTCTGTAATTGTTTTGTTGGAAAATGGCGATGAAGTTAACTTTTCGCCTATGAACAGTCTGGAAAAGAAGGCATATGAGGATTTGCTGTGTGCTATAAGGGAAGACCAGGGTTATGCAAAGTTTTATGCTACAAAAGCACGTTTCTTAAGTTATCGCAATCAATTTTCTGAGGCAAAGCTGGCATTGAAACATGCAATAGAACTAGAAAAAAAGGGCAGTGATTACCAGCTCAGGATCGCAAAATATTATCAATTGCTAAGTTATGTTCAAGTTAAAGAAGAGTTAATGAAAAATAAAATTGAACAAAAGGAATATAATACTGAGATGGATGCTAATATTAAAAAGCTAATTCTACCTTGGATATTAAAATTAATGAGCAGGAAAAAGAATATGGAAATCACATTTACAAAACAGAACAAATGATAGAGGAAATGAAAAGGCAAAATTTACAAATGCTTGGTTTTTTCACAGCTATTATTTCGTTTACTGTAGGTTCAATTCAAATTGTCAAAAGTCAGCCTTTTATTTCAGCTGTATTACTATTACTTGTCTTAGCTGGTATTTTACTAGTAATCTATGCTGGATTTAGTTATGTTATGTTCTCAAACAGTACGTATGAAAACGCCAGAAAAAACTTTGTTGTATTTGGTGTTGGAGCGATAATAATAGTGCTATCTATTGTTGCGTATCAGCAAGGATGGTTAGGGGAGGTTGTTTCGTTTGAAAGTATCGAAGGTGTACAAAAAGGGACTTAAAGATATTAACGAAGATGCATTTGTTATAAACCAGGAGGATTTAATATACGCAGCAATAGACGGCGCGACAGGATTGAATGGCGCTCCAGGTCATATTGCTTCTCAAATTATTCAGGAAAAACTGTATCTGCCGATGAAAGATAGTAGTCTTTACAATCGAGTTGATTTTGCAAATAAACGACTGGAAGAAGAAATGATTGAATTCTATAGGAAGAACTTTGAGAAGTTGAGTATTCCCGGAATCAAAGGGATACCTAAAATGCAAAGAAGTTCAAGTGGAATGTCTGCGATCCAAATAGATGAAGCAAAGTTATTTTTTGAATATATTCATGCTGGTGATTGCATGCTTTTTTTACAATATGAAAACAGCGATATTCGAACTATAACGTATGACCTTATTCAGTATCTTGACCAAGAGGCTATTAATGAAATGGTTAGATTAAGAGAACAAGATGGAAATTATAATCTGGGAGCAGAGGAACTGAGAGAAAAAGTAAAACATATTTTGGTGGAAAACCGTGGGAAACTAAACACGAATAAAGGATACGGGATTATCGACGGCAGTGAAGAAGCGTTATTTCACCTGGAATCTGGAAGAGTAGCATTGAAAAGAGTAAAGAAAATACTTTTATTGAGTGATGGACTACTTCTCCCCACTAAACATGGAGAAGAAGATAATGCATGGGATGTATCGGCTCGTATAGCCTTCAATCAGGGCTTGAATGGTCTGCTAGAAGAAGTTGAAAAGAGGGAAGCAGAAGATCCAGACTGTCAGATCTATCCAAGGTTAAAGGAGAAAGATGATAAGACAGGTGTATTGCTGGAATTATAAGAAGTTAAAGTTGAATAGGTTACTGCTGGCTGTTAGTTTTAGTTGCACTTTGATGTGCTGCCGAAGCTGACGGCTTTTTTTGTGATTCTAGGTGGATTTGGGGCCTGTCAACAGTGGGGATGGATCGTTTGTATGGGGAGGGCGATCGGTTGAGAGTTTTGTTGGATCGGATAGGCGTGAGTTTCGCTCGGTTGTATGGGAAAGGCGATCGCTTGGGAGTGTCGTTGGATCGGATAGGTGATAGTTTCGCTCGGTTGAGAGAAGGGACGATCGGCACGGCCAGTCCAGATACAAGCAGGCCCGTAAATGTGTAAACAGAAGAGACTACGATTCGCAAATTCCAGAAGCTTTTTTCAAGTGTATCCCTAGGTATAATATCGGCCAGCTAGTCCTATCCGATACAATAAATAGAAATATATACAAAAATGGAGGACTAGTACATGATGAAAAATAAAGTATTGTTGTTCACTGGTTTGTTCTTTTCCATCCTTTTATTAACTGCTTGCTCTGAGGATGAGGGTATTAACGTTCCAGTTGGAGAAAATGGAGAAAGTATATCTGTTGATATTGATGGGAACGAAGAGGAAGGCGTTACAGTAGATGCTAAAAATGAAGATGGGGAGGGGATCTCAATAGGTACAACCCAAAATATACCCGAGGAATTCCCTGACGAAATTCCACTACCTGAAGAATATCTCATTCTCAATACAACAAACATTAATGATAATGATATTGAGATGTCTACTGTCTCATTTTTAACTGAAACAGCGAACACAGAAGAACTACTGGAAATGTACAAAGGTTTCATGGAGGATAATGCGTATGAACAAATTTCTGTAGAGAAAGCAATGGGCTCCACTGTACTGAAAATGCAAAAAACCGAAGAGAGTGTATTTATTTTTGTTACTCTGACGCCTCCTAGCTCAGAGGATAGCAAGGACGTATCTGTTCAATTAGCCTACCATAAAACAATAAAAACTGAGTAGTAATCAAAATAAATACCATCCAGGGCACAACTTTAGGATGGTATTTATTTTCCAGCTATAGTATCTGACTTAAAAATGCTTTTGTACGTTCACTTCTGGGATTATTGAATAGTTGTTCTGGTGGCCCTTCCTCAACAAGAGCTCCTTCATCCATAAATAATACGCGGTCGCCCATTTCTCTGGCGAATCCCATCTCGTGTGTGACAACGACCATCGTCATTCCCTCATCAACGAGTTGTTTCATGACATCGAGCACTTCTTTTACCATTTCCGGGTCAAGTGCTGAGGTTGGTTCATCAAATAGCATGATTTTCGGTTGCATAGCAAGTGCTCTGGCGATAGCGACGCGTTGTTGTTGTCCACCAGATAATTGTTCAGGAAATGCATTGGCCTTATCACTGAGTCCGACCTTATCCAGCAAATGATAGGCCAGTTTGTTGGCATCCGCAGCAGTCATTTTTCGAACCCTTCTTGGAGCGTGTGTAATATTTGCCAGCACGCGTTTATGCGGAAAAAGATTAAACTGTTGAAACACCATGCCTACTTCTGTACGAATTTCATTAATGTCGGTTTTTTCATCATTTACTTTTACACCATCAATGAAAACTTCCCCAGCTGTAATTTCTTCCAGAAGGTTAATGCAACGGAGTAATGTACTTTTACCAGAGGCACTTGGGCCGATGACACAAATGACTTCCTTCTCTTTGATTTCATAGGTAATCCCTTTTAATACTTCCAGTTCACCAAACGATTTGTGTAATCCTTGGATTTTAATCATTCATTCACCTTCCTGTCGACCGTGAGCCATCGGGGGGAAATCGTTTTCTGGGCGATGGAACATAACTATTGCTGAAACGATTTTCCGCGTACTTAATAACTTTTGAAAATAAATAAGTAAGAATCAGATATAAAATGGCAACCGTAATATACGGTTCCCAAAACCGTGAGTAAGCACCTGCAACAACTTTTCCTGCATACAGCAAATCATTTGCTGCTATGACAGTGACAAGTGATGAGTCTTTCAGTAATGCAATCAATTCATTACCCAAAGGCGGGATCATCCGACGGAATGCTTGCGGCAGAATAATGTCCCTCATTGCGATATTAGCAGGATTCAGGTTATTCTCCTTTTAAAATAGCAGTAAACATTTCTACTATTCAGCTGCAACACCAAAATTTTGTTCAAACAGTGGGAGACATACTGCAAGAGACAGGACTTGATCCAAAGTGGTTAGAACTGGAAGTAACGGAAAGTATCCTTATGGAAAATAGTGAAACTCTCAAAGACAGTTTATATAGATTAAAAGCAATTGGCGTTTCTATATCAATTGATGACTTTGGTACTGGTTATACTTCCTTGAGTTACTTGAGACAATTTTCATTTGATAGGGTTAAAATTGACAGAAGTTTCATTAACGATATTAGTAGCGATCTAAATGGAAAGGCAATCACATCAACTATTATCTCACTAGCCCATAAATTAAAAATGGGAGTAATAGCTGAGGGGATAGAAGATGATGTTCAATTATCTTTTCTTAAAGATGAATTTTGTGATGAAGGCCAGGGTTATCATTTTAGCAAACCTTTACCGGCCGAGCTGCATCATCTATTAAAAGCCCCTGAACGTGATTAATACAGACATTAGAAAACACCACTGACCAGTAACTTTTGATCAGTGGTGTTTTCAGTTCAACTTCAGTACTTTCCTTACCTGTTCAATCCCTTCGTTAGTTCGGTTGCTTATGAATAACAAAGGTATATTATATGCTGCTAACGAAAATTTATCTTCAAAGTCTTTTTTAATAGTTTTCCGGTCACTTTCTTCCATGCTGTCTACAAAACTACGAATTACAATCAGCTTACCCTGGGACATGGAATGATAACAGGATTGAAAGATATCTTGATCTGCCTGATGGATTTTGCCATTTATCACTAATACAGTATAGTCCATCATTTCAAACGGATAGAAGATGGCAAAACTGGCTACCGGGTGTTTTGCTGTATTGTATCCTGGAGTATCGATAAAACGTACACCTTTATAAGTATGATACAAAGGGACATCTAAATTATCACTCCAATCTGTAGCATCTGTTCCTATCCCTATAGTAGGTTTAGGAATACACTTACCATTGGTGACCTTGTGAATTAAAGTTGATTTACCAGCTCCTGGTTGGCCTATAATCGTAATTTTTTTGTAGCTGTCAGTAGATAGTTTCTCATGCAACCGCTCGAAGTTTTTCTCTACTGTACTTTTAGGAGGTATGAACGACTTTCTAGTCTTAGCGTCTACCACTTTCTTAACTATGTAACTACTTACAACAACTGCGGGGACCCACCACATCTAACAGCACTCCTTTAAAGACTAACACTATCGTAAGTATTGAGTTCTTCCTTTAAGATTGCTTCTGCCAAAGTATGACAGTCTTTCAGGTAAGCATCACCAGCAGATTTAGTTATTGCAAAACCAACAGTTGCTGCAATAGCCTGACCTACTATTGGAACATATTTTGATAACTTTGAAACGGAAATTCTTGTGGCATAATGCTTTAACAAAAGTAACGCACCTTCTTTTGTAGCGTAATCAATTACTTTATTGGCAACTGGCAGTAAAGCTGGACCAAGATTCTTAAACTTTTTATGTTCTATACCGTAAATCTCTCTAATTTCCTTAAACATTTTTAACATAAGCGAGACATCTACCCCTACATCAAGACCTGGAACCGGGTTAATTCCATTTGCAGCGGCTAACCCCGCATACCTGGTAACGAGCCCTTCACACTCTTGCCTTTTTTGTTCAAGGTGTTTTATCGTGTAAGCTTTAGCTGCACGTATATATTTATCTTTCTTTGCAGGTTCCAGCACATTGCGAATTCCCTCTTGAAGTAAGTCGAATCCAAAAGAATTTCTGCAGCTTGTAAAGTAAACCTTTTCTTGAGAACCTACCTGCTTTTGCACATCTTCCAGAATTTCTTCTTGTAATTCTTCTGTAGATTTAGCGGGATCCCATATATCGTCATATTTATTTCGCACAAATAGACAAACTCTTCCTTTTGATTTCAATTCTTTAAAAAAGGTAGTATCAGAATCATGAAACTTACCTGAAAAAACACATAGAAACAAGTCAAATTCTTCTGGTTTGAAACTTTCCATCCATTCATTAGGAGGAAATTGCGATGTACCATATCCTGGTAAATCCACTAGCAAAAGCTCATTATATTCATGTATTTTTGCTTCCTTTGTTACATCAGTAGAAGCTCCAATTTCTGCTACATTTTTTCCAACAAGTTTGTTAATAATGGACGATTTCCCTGCACCAGGTTGTCCAAATAAAGCAATTTTCAACTTATCTTGTTGTTCTTCTGCCAATGATTCTTTAATTTTTTTACTCTCTTCTTGAATAGTCACAACCGCACCCCATAAATAGTTTATATTTTAAATCTATTATATCACATAAGAAGAATGCTAAATCTAAATTGGTCACTAGTTTTGGTATGGAATGTTATATTTAATACTAATTTTACCTGAATCAATTTCAAAGGATAGCAGTAAAGATTCGAAGAGGGAAATCAGCGGAAAAGCACGGCAGTTATACGGTAAAAACGTACAAAAGGCACACTGCGGTTCGTAGGGGGGGAGGGGATATGACCTACCCGACAAAAGGCTTGAGATAACTTCAAATGCTTACCTATTGCTGACGTTAGCTAGATAAGGATACAACTAAAAAAGTGCTCCAACGTTAGTAATAGTTGGAGCACTTTAAATTAGTGAATTATGTTTGCATATGTTTCTTCATTAGAGCGTTTATTTCCTTTATAGATAAAATAAAGAGCAATGATCATAAAAAGCAAAGCAAACCAACGTTGGGCATCAAGTGGGATAACCAAACTATTAAACCAACCAAAGTGATCAATTACCACTCCAATAACTAGTTGTCCAATGATAACAGCAATACTAGTTGCAATAACACCAATTCTTGGAACTGCAAAGACGTTAAAAAGTAAAAATAGTACTCCTAAAAATACCGCACTTAATTGCCAAACGGGTACTTTGAAGATGGCAAATATATCTCCTTGACCAAAGAAGAGAATAACTATAGCTAAAAACATAGAGCCAGTCATAAAGGTTAAAAATGTAGTTTCAATTGTTCCTGCCTTACGACTAAATGTACCATTTATAGCTGATTGTGTACTTAATGCGATACCACCCAGTAAAGTGAATAAAATCATAATTATACCCATGTTTTCCCTCCTAGTTAACTAAAATAAGCGCCATTATCATTGAAATAACAGCAAATAGTTTTTCCTTATTGATTCTGGATTTCTTACTTCCGAGCCAACCAAAATGCTCAATAACCATACTCATTATTAGTTGACCAATAATTACAGCAACCATAGTTATGCCAACACCGACAAATGGAACACTAATAACTATTGCTGTTAAATATACAACTCCTAAAGCACCTCCAAGGAGAGTCCACTTTGGTGCTTCAACCACATGTGAAATCTTGCCTTTACCAAAAAATAACCATAGTAATCCAAGAATAATTGCACCTACAAAAAAATTATAAAAACTGGTTTCGAGCTGACCTATTGTCTTACCTAGTTCACCATAAATAGCTCCTTCAAAACTAAGGGCTACTCCTGCTAATAATGCAAATATATATGCAATATAACGCATGATTTAACTCCTCCTAACAACCCTTTATATATATATATCTAGATATATCGATATAGTTATGAAAAAAGTAACGGAAATCAGAATATCTTAGATTTCCGTTCTAAAGTATTCAGAAAACTGACGAATGGCTTCCTCATCTCTTCTATAATAAGTCCACTGACCATACCGAACAGATTCGAGCAAACCTGCTTTCTGCATCAAATTTAAGTAGTGAGATACCGTAGATTGAGAAGCCTTAGCTTTTTCATGTATGTCCCCAACACATACTCCGCCTTTATAACTAACCTCCTTTGGTAGGTGAGCACCTTGTTTAGGGAAGTGCTTCTCTGGTTCTTTTAACCACTGTAAAATGTTGAGTCGAGTTTCGTTAGATAACACTTTAAATACATCGATAGGTTCCATAAGTTATATTATATCTACTTTTCTCGATATGTCAATTCTTAATGAAAGAACAAAATAAAATTATAAACCTTTAGTGCTATTGCAATTATTTAAATGAGTTTGTGATGGATGTACTTAAACAATCGGACCATTATTTGAAGAGGCAATTGAAAATAAATAAAAGAAAAATCTCAGTTCACTGGACTGAGATTTTTTATGTTAAATTACATATATCACTACAAATTCGGCACAATTAGTTATGCATTTTAAAGTGTAAATCTGAGTTTAGTGATAGGAAACGGAACCCGTTATGCTTCTGGACGCTTCTTTTTAATCTGTATTTACCTGCTGTATAGTTGATTGGTTTAGTTTTTCTGCAATGGCTGCCGTTAAGTCTGTTGTGGTTTTTGGGACGAATGATTTTAGTAAAGGGTTAATCATTGGACCTTTCATTCCTCTTGCTTTGATGTCCAGATAGCCTGTGATGTTAGATTGCCTGTTTGCGAGTGATTCGGCTTCGAAATAACCTTCCCCTTTAAAATTTTCGTTCAAGCCGGTTAAATCAAACGTTACCAGATTAGGTTTCTGCCATTTCGTGATATCAATTTTCAAACTAATGGTTTTCTGGATTACTCCAATTTCCCCTTTGAATTTCCACGTCGATTGTTTCTCATTTAAAATGGAATGGTCTATATAGCCCGGAACCAAGGGAGCCCAGTTGTTCATATCACTGACGAATGACCAGACATTTTCAATCGGGATAGCAAGTTCCTGCTTATGAATTCCGTGTGGCATCACAACATTCTCCTTTACCCTATTTTCCTTTTATTATTCCCGACTTTGGCTGTTGTAAAACAGGTATGTGTAATGCAGTCTTAAGAAGACCACATAGAATAGCGCTTCAAAGCTGTTCACCCGAATCAATAATGGGGCTTAGTTTTAGGATTTGTCAGCTATAATAGTCTTTTAGAATCATTGGGGAAGTCGCCAATAAAGTCAACAATATACAGAATTATTGGTGAATGGCGAACGTGGAATGAGGGGACTTTTTCTTCCTGGCGATGATTAACAGTTAACTGATGAATAAGGCATTATCACAAGCATGTCCCGTAAAGAGATGCAGTCACCAAATTCTTCCACTCTTCAACGTAGAGCCAAAAGAATTCCTCTCAAACGGGGGACGTTTAAAAAATTCTATTGTTCTAGAAAATATAGTACGTACACTTTCATTATACTTATAAAAAGTAAGCTGCCTTTGTCCTATACATTTTAGGATGAAAGCAGCTTATTTCCTTTTTTTGTCTCGTATCATTGGGTCAGTTAATGTTCCCGGCATTTCTTATGTAGTGCTTCAATCAAAAGTACGCTTATTAGATCATTAAATTATTGAGATTACTTCAAACATTGTTTCATCGCATAGTAAATAGCTTCCCGGACATATCCATTACTATAACTAATTGCGTCCAATGCCTCCTGGTATGTAACGCCTCCTTTAATCATTACAATTGCTGGTTTAACCTCGTTATTTGTTAATTTTAGTGTATTTTCAGCTTCAGCGTACGAAACTCCAGTGATGTCAATGATAGTACTCTTTGCTCGCTCCTTAAGTTTATAGTTGCTAGCATGTACGTCAACCATCAAATTTTCATGAACCTTGCCCAGCTTTATCATGGTTGTTGTACTAATCATATTCAAAATCATTTTATGAGCTGTTGCTGCCTTCATCCGGGTTGATCCTGTTAGAACTTCAGGGCCAACCACAACTTCTACTACGCTATTGGCAAATTGACTAATCAATGAATTTTCATTACATGATAGTGATACTGTGTATGCGCCAATTTCACTAGCGTATTTCAATGCACCAATCGGGTATGGTGTTCGACCGCTAGCGGTAATACCAATTACAACGTCTTTGTCAGAAAGGTTTTTGGCTTTTATATCATTAGCGCCTTGAGTTTCATCGTCCTCCGATCCCTCAACAGCATTGAAAAATGCTTCATTTCCCCCGGCCATAACAGTTTGTACCATCTCTGGTGGTGTCATGAAAGTAGGGGGGCATTCAGATGCATCAATTACACCAAGTCGACCACTTGTCCCAGCCCCTACATAGAAAAGGCGTCCTCCTTTTTTCAATGCTTTACAAATTTGTTCAACAGATTCATTTATATTAGGGAGAACTTTTTCTACAGCCTCAGCTACTTTTTTATCTTCCTGATTTATAGTGGTTAAAATCTCTATTGTTGACATTGTATCCAATGCCATACTATTAACGTTACGCTTTTCAGTAGTTAAACTCGAAAGTTCCATAGCATGTTAATCCCCTTACTTAAAATTATATATATCGTCTATCGTCATAATACTTATTTGCATTGCAAAAATGATAATGTTCTACAATGAAAGCTAAATAACGTTCTAAAAAGGATTACCATCAACTAACCCTTTATTGATTTATCCTTTAATAAAACCTCTTTTAATTAGTTTATTTACTCATATTTCCTTTGTTTCCATATGAAATAATTGGAGTTAAAATAACTTATTCTAAATTGCTTAGTATTTACGTAATATTCCTGAAATGACTTAACTATATTAGGTTTAATTATATAAGTGACATGCCACCCAATGATTTGATTCAACTTCCCGGTAAATTGGCTTCTCTATTGCACAATGGTCATAAGCGTTTGGACATCTAAGTCTAAACGGACAGCCAGATGGTGGGTTAGATGGATCAGGAACATCGCCTTGCAAAATAATTCGTTCTCTTTTATCTGTAGGATCTATTGATGGTATTGCTGATAGAAGTGACTTTGTATACGGATGTAAAGGATTACTGTAAAGTGATGCCGTGCTGGCCATCTCCATCATTTGTCCAAGATACATTACCCCCACACGGTCACTCACATGCTTTACTACATTTAAGTCATGAGATATAAACACGTAAGTTAACTTTAAATCCTTTTGAAGATCAATTAAGAGGTTTAGTATTTGCGCTTGTATGGAAACATCTAAAGCAGATACAGCTTCATCAAGGATTACAATCTTTGGTTTTAAAATCAGTGCTCTGGCAATTCCTATCCGTTGACGCTGGCCGCCACTAAATTCATGAGGATGGCGGTTAATTTGCTCTTTCGATAACCCTACTTTATCTGCAATATCTATAATTCTCTCTGTTGCTTCCTTCTTCGAACAAATATTATGAGTTAGAAGCGGTTCAAGCAAAAGATTTTTAACCGTCATTCTAGGATTTAATGAACTATATGGATCCTGGAATATCATCTGGAGATCTTTTCTAACCTTTCGGAAATCTCTTTTAGTATAATCCAATATATTTTTCCCGCTATATAGAATTTCACCTGATGTAGGTTCGTGTAGCCTTAGAATAGAACGGCCAGTTGTAGATTTACCACAACCACTTTCACCTACTAGTGAAAATGTTTCCTCCTCATTTATTTCGAAGCTTACGCCATCCACCGCACGAACATAGTTTTTAGTTCTGTTAAATATTCCTTCTTTTTTTGGAAAGTGTTTTTTTAAGTCTTTTACTTTTAGTATTGCGTTACTTGTACTCATATGTGTTAACCTGCCTCTCCGTTGCATAAAGCCAACATTTACTTGTATGGTCTTCATCTATCGGGAATAATGGAGGGTCTTCCTGGTGACAAATATCCATTACATGTGGACATCGAGAAGCAAAACGACAACCAGACTTATTCAATTGTTTTGGCGTCGGAACATTGCCCGGAATAGAGTATAGCTTAGTCGTTCTATCGCCTAATGATTTTACAGAATCTAACAACCCCTTTGAATAAGGGTGAGTCGGGTTTTTGAATAATTCTATAACTGAAGCTTCCTCTACTAATTCCCCAGCGTACATTACTGCTACTCGCTCACAGGTGTCCGCAATTACCCCTAAATCGTGTGTGATCATTAGTATAGAAGTGTCAAAATCCTCGGTTAACGAATTCATTAGTTCCAGAATTTGTGCTTGAATAGTTACATCCAAAGCTGTTGTTGGTTCATCTGCTATTATTAGTTTTGGTTTACAGATAAGCGCCATTGCAATCATTACTCTTTGTCTCATTCCACCCGATAGTTCGTGTGGGTAGTTTTTTAATAATTTCTCAGGCCTAGCGAAGCCGACCTTATCTAACATATCAATTATCAGACCCTGAGTCTGTTTCTTAGTATATTGTCCATGAAATTTCAATACTTCTGCAATTTGGTGTTCAATTGTAAACAGGGGATCTAACGCAGTCATTGGTTCTTGAAATATCATAGATACTTCATTCCCTCTGATTTTTAGCATCTCCTTTTTTGAGAGCTTTGTTAGATTAGTCGTGCCATTAAGAAAAATTTCTCCATTCCCAACACTTAATGCATCAGGGAGTAAATCTAGGATGGACAAGGCTGTTAAACTCTTGCCACTTCCCGACTCACCAACTATGCCGTACTTTTGTTTCTTTTTAACTGACAAATTTATTTTATTTACAACATTAAATTTCTGCTTATCAATGTTTACATCTATTGTGAGATTTTTAATTTCTAATATATTGTTCATTTTAACCCTCTCCTTGAAGAGTCCATACGATTAAATGCATCAGGTTGAGTGTATGCAATTTTCCCCATTATTACTGGTTTATCAGCTCCGGTTGCAGAAGGGATTTGGTTGTAGTTCGCATGAATACACTGGTAGCCTAATATTGCAAAGGCCAAAGCTTCCTTGAAATCACTGGAAATATGAAAATGTTCATGCGTGTGTACCTCGGTGTTCGGCAAGTGATGTTTTAATCGCTCTATCAAATAAGAATTATAGCTCCCGCCACCACCAACTATCATTTCATCAATTTGATAACCTGCTTTTTCTAAAAATTCTCTGTAACTATGCACAATTGACACAACGGTCCACTC
The DNA here is from genome assembly GCF_049310925.1 of Virgibacillus sp. DJP39. Lineage (NCBI taxonomy): Bacteria > Bacillati > Bacillota > Bacilli > Caryophanales > Bacillaceae > Virgibacillus > Virgibacillus sp. DJP39. Next base: position 58,042 of record NZ_JBMERP010000013.1, read on the forward strand.
ACTAATCGTTGTTACTAAATCCTCAGTATTTATATGACCAAATTTGTTGAGAATATCATCAACATATGTTTTCCCGAATAATTCCCTCCCAGTGGTTTTTGGAGGAATTAACGAAAAGTATTCATGTTCCATCAATTTGTTTAATAAATCTTGATTTATAGTACCTAAATATGCCATTTGGCCATCTTTATCATAATTTTTATTGCCGCTTGTAATTCTTGTAATAATTTCATCAATTACCATGTTCCCAGGGCCGGTATCGAAAGAACGAATTGAGTCTTTGGAACTGTTCTTAGGAATATACGTAACGTTTCCTATCCCACCAATATTCTGTATGGCACGTGATTTTAACTCACTGCTAAATAGTAAATAATCCACGTACGAAACTAGTGGTGCTCCTTGACCGTTGGCTGCCATATCAGCTGTACGGAAATCTCCAACTACTGCTATCCCGGTTTCTTCTGAAAGTACAGATAAATCACCAATTTGTAACGTTCCAGGGACATCAACTTTGTCTTCTCCATGAAATGGTTGATGATATATTGTTTGCCCGTGAGAACTAATAAAGTCCACTTCATTATTCGACATATTTGCTTTTTCTAATAACTCATATACAGCTAGACTAAATTCACGCGCCAGAAATACATTCATGGAGCATATTTTTTGTAAGTCGGCTGTATCTGGTGAACATAATTTTAGTATCTCTTCTCGAACTTCTTTAGAGTATTGTTTTGTTAAAGTGTCAATGACTTTTGCGTTTACATTGTCACCTGATCCTTCTAATTCAACAAGAACTGCGTCAATACCATCTAGTGAAGTTCCTGACATTAGACCTATACCTATAGTCTTCTGCATCTTTAACACCCCTATTTTACATAGTTTATTTAAGTTTTGGATCTAGTATATCTCTTAAACTATCACCAAATAAATTAAAACAAAATATAGTGAAAACTATAGCGCCAGTCGGAAACAGAATGGTCCATGGAGCAAACTCCATATAAGCTCGGCTTGAGTTGAGCATTACCCCCCAGGATGGATTTGGAGGTTGTACACCAAGTCCTAGAAAGCTTAAGGCTGCTTCAGTTAAAATTGCTCCAGATAGTCCCAATGTAATTTGTACAATAAATGGGGCCATGATATTCGGCGTAATATGCTTGAATATAATTTTTATAGGTGAGACACCAATTGCAACTGCATTGGTTATATATTCATTTTCTTTAACACCAATTACTGTTCCTCTAACTATTCTTGTGAACACTGGAGTGAATACAATTCCTATGGCAATCATTGTATTTGTTACACTTGGTCCTAAAACAGCAACAATTGCTAGAGCAAGAAGAATGTCGGGGAAAGCAAAAAAGACATCCATTATTCGCATAATAATTTGATCTACCTTACCTTGGAAATATCCGCTTATCAATCCAAAAATCAATCCAAGAGACGCACCTATTCCAACGGCAATAAGCCCGACTTGGAGTGAAACTTGTGCACCGTACACGATTCTAGAAAAAATATCTCTCCCAAATTCATCCGTACCAAAGATGAATTGTACACTTGGGCTTTCCATTGTGTGTTTAGTAAACATATGTTCAGGACTGTAAGGTGCTATTAATGGGGCTAGGCCTGCTATTAAAATCACTAACACGATCCCAATAGCTCCCAGTAATCCTACTTTATCTTGTATTAAACGTTTTAAGAACTGTTTCATAAAAATCACTCTCTCTAAATAATAGAATCTTATTTATAGCTTATTCTTGGATCTAAATAGGAGTAAAGAATATCTACAAGTAAATTAATCATGACAAACACGAATGCTATAAATAACACAGCCCCTTGAACAACTATAAAGTCTCTTTGAGTTATAGCAGTGAGTACCAATTGGCCTAGACCTGGTAACGAGAAAATTTGTTCGATTATCACTGTCCCACCTAAAAGTGTCCCTATTTGTAATCCAATAATTGTTAAGATAGGGATCATAGCATTCTTAAGTGCATGTTGAAAGATAACTATCTTTTCTTTTGCACCTTTTGCTCTAATTGTACGAATAAAGTCTTGTCTCAATATTTCTAATATAGAAGACCTTGTCATTCTCATTACTGCACCTGCCATCGAAGTTCCTAGGACGATAGAGGGTATTATCATAATTTCGAGATTTTTAAAAGGTTCGTCAAAGAAACCAACGTAACCTATAGGGGGACTATAAGAGAATGTTAATGCCAAAACTAATATAATAACAGTTGCCAATGCAAAGTTAGGCACTGATACACCTAGTAATGAAATAATTCTCACTCCAAAGTCGATATTACTGTTTCTTCTCATCGCTGCGATTATTCCTAGAGGTATAGCAATAATCCATGAAATAAAAGCCGAAATCAATGTTAGCTCAAATGTCAATTTAAAACGGTTTAAGATATCTGGCAATACAGCTTTACCTGTCCTCATAGATTCTCCAAAATCACCTGTCACTACGCCACCTATCCAATTAAGATATTGTTGATATAGTGGTAGATTAAGTCCAAAATCTTTTCTGAGTTGTTCAACTGCTTCAGGCGTTGCGTCTGTTCCTAAAATTGTTAAAGCCAAATCTCCAGGGACAATTCGCATAATAATAAAAATGAAAATTGATACACCGAACAATACTGGGAACAACATTAATATTCTTCTTAAAATATATGTATACACATGGATTCACCCTTAATAAGAGAGTAGAGTGCTGCTGAAAGCAGCACTTCAATTTATTTTTTAGAGACGTTTGTGATATCTTCTCCATTATGTGGATAAGGTGTAAAGTTTTTCACAGTACTATTAACCGCAACATACTTCATTGGAGAAACCAAAAACAAGTTTGGAGATAAATTAATTAACTTTCTTTGTGCTTCGTTATAAATCTCTTTGCGCTGTGCATGGTCAAGTGTTTGCTTTCCCTTCTCTACCAATTGATCGTATTCTGTATTTGAGAAATTCCATACGTTGGCAGAACCGTTTGTATGGAAGAAATAGTTTAATGCCCTGTCTGGGTCGGTTCCAGACCCATTACGACCTATTAAAATATCAGCAGAAGTATTAGACCATGTATCTATATACTCGCCCCATTCAATTTGGTTAATCGTTGCATCTACTCCAATTTCTTTCCACTGTTGTTGTAACAATTGTGCTGTATCAACCATATCTGCATATGTTGAAGCAGTGGTTATTTCTGTTTTAAAACCGTCTGGAAAGCCTGCTTCTGCAAGTAATTCTTTTGCTTTTTCAATATCACGTTGATATAATTCTTCTTTAGTAACATCAATTGCCCAATCTCCCATGGAAGGAGCTACAGGGCCAGATATAATTGCATCACCATCCCATACTATATCTGCAACGCTTTTACGGTCAGTTGCTAAACTTAATGCCTGCCTCACTTTTTCATTATTAAATGGTTCTTTTGCGACATTGAAACCTACATAACTATATTCTAAAGATTGATAATCAATAATATTCATATTTTCTTGATCTTTAAGTAAAGAAGCAGATTTTGCTGTTAAAGTAGTCATATCAATCTCGCCTGTTCGAATAGCAGATAATCTTGCTGCCTCTTCCTTCATAGTGTAATAGATAACTTCATCAAGTTTTGGTTGTCCGTCTATATAATAATTTTCATTTTTTTCAAGTGTTACACTGTTATCCGGAATCCATTCAACAAACTTGAAAGGTCCTGTTCCAACAGCAACTTGTTGCAGATCACCATTTTCTTCTACAACTTCTTTAGCAACCACTGCTGCACTAGAGTTAGTTAAATAATTTAGAAATGTTGCTGATGGTTCCTTTAATGTGAATTTAATTTTATAATCATCTACTACTTCTATTTTATCAACGTTAGAAAAGTAAGATTTTATATGGGAAGCAGTTTCTTCATCTAATATACGTTCGAAACTGTATAAAACATCTTCTGCTGTCATTTCACGTCCATTATGAAACTTTACACCCTCAATCAAGTTGAAAATATATGTTTGTTCATTCGGTTGGTCCCAACTCTTGGCTAATTGACCTTTAATTTCCATGTTCTTATCAAATGTTACTAGTCCTTCATAAACCTTGGAATATACCCGAACTGATGAGTGAGCAGGTGTTTTATGAGGATCAAGCCCCGCAGGTTCCTGGTCGTTGGCTATTTTTAACACTTGCTTTGCATCTGCACTTGAATCTCCATCTTCGTTACTGCTAGAACTACTGTCCTCTGAGCAAGCAGCTGTTACTAGAGTGATAGTAAGAACTACAAGAAATAAAAATACTTTTTTTAACATTTTAAAACTCCTTTTCGATTTTATTTAGTATTTCTTTGAAAACCTCTTTACGGAAGGAATTTATATTCTTAGGTGTCTCTACATGTAATCGATTTGTTAAAAGCCCAACAACTAAATTTCTTTTTGGATCTAGCCATAAGGCTGTTCCAGTGAATCCTGTGTGTCCAAATCCTTCTGGGTAAATATCAGATGACTCCCAACCCAATCCTCGGTTCTCTATCTGAGGTTTTAGCGATTCTTGGATTAATACTTTAGAAATTAATTCTTCCCCTAAATTAATCCCTCCCTTCAAATATAATTCACCCAATGTTACTAAGTCTTCTACATTAGAAAACAAACCTGCATGACCGGATTCTCCTCCAAAAAAATAAAAGGCATTACCATCATTAACTTCACCAGAGATATTTTCATATCGCCAGTTATTAAAACTAAAATTTCCTTCCTTACACATATTTGTCTCAATTCTGTTGCCTTGTTCTGTGGCAGCAATGTTCCCGTTATTTACCGGGTTATATGTGAGCGTTTTTAATTTCAACGGAAATGCAAGATTTTCATTTATTATTGTTTGTAAACTTGTATTAAAATAATTTTTTATAACTTCTCCCAGTAGAATAAAGTTTAAATCACTATACACAACTCTATCCGTTAAGTTATGAGTTAATTCTATATTGTTCAAGATATAAAACAAATTGTCCCCTGGTAAATGAGAGTAGAATGGATGCCATGCTTTTAGACTGCTACTATGTGTTAGCAATTGCTTTATTGTGATAGGTGATAAAATCTCATTTGTAGACACATTGGGTAGACACTCACCTAAACGTGTAGAGAGTGATAAGAGATTCTTAGTCACCATTTGCAAAACGACAGTTGTTGTTACAACTTTTGTAAGACTTGCAATATCAAAAACAGTATCGAGCTCGCAAAGGATATTTTTATCTCTGTTCAATTTACCGTATGCTTTATGAAATAGTTTTTCGCCATTTTGTGAAACATAGCAAACGCCACCTGGAAAATAGTCATCTTTAATATATTTATCAAAAATTGAATCAATTTTTTTAAAGGACACTTGTAGCACACTCCAATACTATTATCTACTTTGGATGACGTCTCGTGTTTTATCTAAGAAATCCACTGACTGTTCGAAATTAAGGGAAGCTAACCCAGTAAACAAAATATCAATAATATTTAGTTGGGCTATTCTAGATGCTGTAGCTGCACTCCTTATACTGTTCTCTAGTGGAGAGGCGTATAAGTTTATGTTAGATAACTTTTGAACTGTATTAAACCCGTAACCAGTTAATGAGATAATACTAGCCTGTTTTTGTTTTGCTATATTTACAGTATCTATGATTTCTTTAGTTTTACCCGAATAGGAAATAGCGACCACAACATCTTTTGAATCAAGGTGAACGGCAGAAGTAAGTTGTGTGTGACTATCAGTAAGTGCCTCACACCACTTATTTATTCGTCTGCACTTTTGCTCAAAGTCTAAAGCAACTATTGCTGATGCGCCCACCCCTATTACTATTATTTTTCTTGCACTGTCCAAAAGTTTTATAGCATTGCTAAATTCATTTTCATCAATTAATGGAAGAGTACTCTTAATCGAACGGCAATTATTATTTGAAACAAATTTAATTATTTCTGCTAAGCTTGCCCCAGCTGAAATATCCTCGTATCTATCATTGGCAACTATATCTTCATTAATCGATGCTGAGATACTCAATTTTAGCTCTCTAAATCCCTTAATTTGTAAAGATCTACACATCCGGATAATAGTGGCTTCGCTAACAGAAGTTATGGATGCTAATCGAGCAATAGGCATACTTAATATTTCTTTTGGATTTTCTATTATGTATTGTGCAACCTTTTTTTCAGATGGTCTCAAGGTAGAACTCCCTTGTCGAACCCTCTCCATGCCATTGAACATAAGATCCACCTTTCTTCAATAATGAAGTTTAACTACCTAATTTAAAATGATTAATGTATTTAAACTACATTTTAAGTTGTTTTATATACAATGTCAACACAACATTAATAATTTTCAAATAATTGAATGCGCTTTCTTTACTATATTTAAAAATGCTATGGAGAATTTTTAAATTTCTATTTGGAAAGTTAAAATCCTTACATATAGTAGGTGCAGTAAAAAAAACAATCACCAGCATAGGGCGAAGATGTAATTTTCTTCAGTACCATAACCTATAAATAACTTGTTGTGTTTGACAAAAGTACGTGGTAAATTTTAAAAGGGTAAAATGTCGGAGATGCAAGTTAAGGGTGAATGTATAATTTCTTAATAGGTATTTCTTCATGTATAAGCGTACGGAAATAGCTAGACAACTTATGGCCAAACATCACTGAATTGAGGGAATTTGAATGAAATGGAAAGACTGGGATCGTAATTTAAAGGTCCGGCTGTTTGGAGAATTTTTAACGAATGTTTTATTCTGGATGTTTTTTCCGTTTATGGCAATTTATTTTTCGGAACATCTGGGTAAGGAACTTGCTGGGATTCTGTTAATCGCTTCGCAGCTGGTTGGTGTATTCACAGGTCTAATCGGTGGGTATTGTGCAGATAAATTTGGTCGTAAAAAAATGATGACGATATCGATGTTTGGTCAGGGGATTTCTTTTGTCTGTTTTGCGTTAGCAAACTCTCCATGGCTTGAGTCGGCAATGCTCAGCTTTATTTGCTTTTCCGCACTTGGTTTTTTCGGTTCTTTTTACTGGCCGGCAAGTCATGCAATGGTAGCAGACGTGGTGCCTGAAAAACATCGCAATGAAGTATTTGCTGTGTTTTATACAGCGATAAATATATCCGTTGTTATTGGTCCGATACTGGGAGGGATCCTTTTCTTTGAGCATAGATTCGCTCTCCTAATAGCTAGTGCTGCTGCAAGCTTTTTGATGACGGTTTTAATTTACAAGCTAATCAGGGAAACCGTGCCTATTTATAAAGAAGAAGTATCGACTGGTACAGAAAAACAAAAAAGCAATTTGCGTCACGTGATAAAAGAACAATTAAAAGATTATAAAGTAATCGCAAATGATAAAGCTTTTCTATTATTTATTGGCGGTGGAATATTTGCTGCCCAGGCTTTTATGCAGATGGATTTATTACTGGCGGTTTATATGCATGAAAAAGTCCCTTTACAGGAATTATTTTCTATTGGTGACTGGTCCGTCAGTGTTGAGGGAGAGAAAGCTTTCGGCTGGATTATCGCTGAAAACGGCCTGTTAGTCGCTCTTTTCACTGTTTTCATATCAAAATGGATGACCAAGTATAATGAGCGTAATGTATTTGTCATATCCTCGTGCTTGTACGGTGTGGCGATGCTCCTGTTCGGATACACGATAAGTATATGGGTAATAGCATTCGGCATGTTGATCTTCACAGTAGCTGAATTAATGGTTGTAGGAATTCAGGAAAGTTTTATTGCAAAAGTTTCTCCTGAACATATGAGAGGACAATATTTTGCTGCCGGCAGTTTACGTTTTGCGATTGGCCGTGCCATTGCACCAATAGCCATTCCATTGACAGTCTGGATTGGCTATGAATGGACCTTTAATATTTTGTTCCTTAGCACTTTATTAGGCGCACTAATGTATGTGTGGACGTTTAGATTAATTAGGATACGAAAGATTTCATAGTTTAATAGAGCAGCTGCAGTGGTATATCTACTATATAGGATAATTTAATAGACAATAGAAGGAGCTGATCATTGTGCAAACGCAAACTCAAACTCAAAATCAACAGCAAATTCAGGGAAAAAGTGTATTTTTAAAAGGTGTAGCTATAGGAGCAATAGCCGGAGGAACTGCTACTATGTTCAGCAAAGGCACACGGACAAAGGCGAAGCAGAATGTTAGTCATGCAAAAGGAACAGTCACTAACATCACAACTAAAATAAAAGAAAGTCCGAAAATAAGCAAGGATGAAATGATGAATCGGGTGAAAGAAGCATCCGGTGTATTAAAAGAAGCTGTTGATAGTGTGCAAAAGCT